>JAKALN010000027.1 GCA_021824155.1 bacterium
ATATTTTTGTCTTTCAAGGAAATGTTCTACCTTATCGAGTACTCCTTTTTGAAGATTTGCCATTTCATTGTAGGAAGGAATTATAACCGAAAGAAATATTTTGCTCACAGAAAGATTATACAAGAAACGCAATTTCTAGACAAATAGCTCTTGACATAGTTATCCATTATGTTTTATAAAGTTACCCTGCCCTAATTTTATGTCTGCAGAAAGACCCATTCATTGGCCGGAAGAAGACTTGTCGGACGGAAGAGGATACTCATATCCAGACGAACCAAAAAATGTACCGTTAAATTATATTGAAAGCAATCAATCATTTTGGAAAAAAGCAAGAAGAGGAAAAATATCAAGACCGGCGGAAATCCCATCTATATTGGGCAACTTTTTGCACGACAGAATAACTAAGACATTTGGCTTAGATGAAGCCGGAAAACCATCTGTCGTCTGGTCTGTTGTTTTTGATAACCCCAAATCTCCAAACAGTAAATATGTATATGAAAGAAGGTATCCCGAAGACGTACCTGAAGAAGATAGAACAAACTATGCTATAGGAATTGAAAGAATTAATGAGTATGCAACAAATTACGCCACCAGGGAATTTATAAGAAGAAATACCGATGTTCCAATACTTAAAACTATTTCTAAAGGTTATCGGGTTTTTTCGGAATTAATGACCTATGCACTGCTGCTTAAGGGTACATATATGCGTATGATGGATGTTGAAATTTTAGCAAAAGGGGCCGGTAAAGATTTTGGTTCTGCAATACTTGAGGGGCTTTTTAACCACAACTTTGGCCCTATAAACGAACTTATTGAAGATGCTGCCGATCTTACCGGTTTTTCCAACCTTAACGAAATGGCGATAGAAATAGGCCGTAAAAAATTTACAAAACCTAATATTGGAAAAATTCTTGGCAAACTTGAAGCAAATAAAACAGACGGAAATTTAAAAAGAGCAATAAAAAATGGATCAATATCTGTAGCCGCAGGAGGGGTATTCAGAACTCCGGGGGTAGTAGAGATATCTGCCGCAATGATACCCTTTGCAGCGGCAACAGATTTTGCAATATCCGAAATCTATACAGATTCTCAGGCAGTTCTTAACTTCCATAATCCGGCATTAATTTTTAACCCGCAGGTTCCTATTATGCTTATGCCTAACGTTATAGAAGGTGCGGTGGGAGTGGCCTTAGCCATGGCTCCTTTATATCCTTTTATTGCTATACATGAATCAATACACCATTATTCCGGAGGAAAAAACTATATAGGATTTATTCCTGCGAACTTAGTTTATAAAGAAACGACGCCCCACAAGGCAAAATTTGAAGGAGAGTAAATTTACATCATTTCTCCGGGAGATACTTCTGTTTTGCCCTGATAATCTTTTTTTGATTCTTTAAGAAAAAGTGCCGATAATGCTCCTATAAAAGTTATGGCCGCGGATATCTTGAATACAACTTCAAAAGAAACAAGATTTGCTTTTATTACCATTAAATAAGCAGCCTGTTGCAATACTGTCGGATTCACCGTATTAATAACAGAGAATTTTTCTACATTTATTAAACCTGAAGTTGCACTGTTTGTAAGAATAGTGGCAAAAATTGCTACTCCGAATGCTCCTGCAATATTTCTTACAAGCGCCAAAATCGAAGAAGCAACACCTACTTCGTGGATGGGCACGGTTGATATCGCCGCATTTGTAAGCGGGGCAAAAGTAAAACCAAGTCCCAAGGCAAAACAGAACAAAAGAACAGCTATATGTGTAAAAGACCAAGCTAAATCAATTCCCGAAAATAAATATAAAATAAAAGAAGCCCAAAGAAGCCCTGTTAAAACTACGTATTTAGGCTGGTATTTTACCGCAAGCCTTGCCCCCGATTGCGCAGAGATCATCATTCCGGCAGCCATAGGAATAAAAAGGTATCCTGTTTTTGTAACATCGTAACCCAAATAAGTCTGCACGAAAATGGGAAGAAGAAATATTCCACCTATCATTCCCATAAAAGTTATAAAAGATGCTATAAGTGAAATTGAAAATGTTGGAATTTTAAAAAACTTAAGGTCAACTACGGGTTCTTTTTGTCTTTGTTCAACAAGAATAAATCCTAGCATAGACAAAGAGGAAATAATATATGAAGCAATGCTGTTAAGACTTGTCCAACCCCAAGTCTGGCCCTGGTCCAAAACTAAAACTAATACTCCCAAAGAAAGTCCTAAAAGAAGCGAGCCCCAAATGTCGAAATCTTTTATTCCTTTTATTTTTTGGACCGGTTCTTTTATAAACTTCCACGCCATAAAAGCACCAAGAATTCCAATGGGAACATTAATATAAAATACAGACCTCCATGAAAAATTATCAATTAATGGACCTCCCACCAAGGGTCCGAAAACAGCAGCTACCCCAAAAACGGCGGACCAAAGACCCATTGCCTGGGCTCTTCTTCCCCTGTCTTCAAAGGTAAAAGCTATAATCGAAAGAGCAAGAGGATAATCTATCGAAACTGTAATTGCCTGTAAAACTCTAAAGAAAACCATGGAAGAAAGGTTTGTAGAAAGACCGGCAAGCATTGAAGAAATAACAAATCCAATTATCCCGAAAAGATACAAAGGCTTTCTTCCGATTAAATCTCCAAGTTTACCGAAGATAGGAACAAAAATAGCATTTGCGATTATATAGGCAGTAGAAATCCAGCTTGCCTCGGAAACCGTAATTCCGAAATCTGAAATCATCTTAGGAAGTGCCAAATTTACAACCGTACCGTCAAGCCTTCCTAAGAAACTGGCTATCATAACCGTAAACAGAACAATCCACTCGTGGCTTTCAAAACCTCTTTTTTTCTTTTCCATAAGTTATTGAGGGGTATTTGTATAAACTGTCATTTTCGCAGACATACCGTTTCGTATCTGTGGGTACTTATTAGCATCAAACCTCGCATAAATAATAAATTGTTGAGTAGGCCTTTCGCTGGATATAGAAAACTGTAGCTGGGTCTGTTTTGCGGTCGGACTTATTTCGTCAACGTATCCCCAAAAAATCTGACTAGGGATTGCATCTACCGTGAATGAAACCGGTTGGCCTATTTTTATTTTGTTAAGTCCTTTATTTTCGTCTATGGTTCCGGCAACTCTCATGTCGGAAGGGTTTATCATCTGAACAACAGGAGTCTGTGCACCGGCTAGTCCTCCGATAGATTGGGTTGTCGAAATAATAATTCCATCCTGATAAGCATTAAGGCTTTGTGTCCCTACTACTGCCAAAGTATCTCCTTTTTTGACTTTTTCTCCTTCATAAACCCTTAAATCCACTAATGTTCCCGGGCCTTGGGGAGATATAGTTATTATAGGAGCCTGTATTAACGAATTATCTATGTTTACTCTGTCCCTTAATTTTTCATAGAAAACAAAACCGCCGATAAGGACAATTGCAACAACTGCAAGTATAATTATCCTCATTATCTTCGGGTCCCGGATTTTTTTAATTAAATTTCTTAATTTTTTCATAGTATTTGATACCTTTTCGATATAACCGATTGTGGGTTAGTTATAACTTTGTCGTTTTGAGAAATCCCGTTTAAAATTTCAGTTTGGCCATTGGTTGTACTTCCTATTGTCACTTCTTTAAGGATAGGTTTATTATTTTCCAAAACCCAAACGAAATTTTGCGATAATACCGTCCAGGAAGGAACAAGCATAACTTTTTGGGTAAAGTTGCTTTTTATAAGAACAGTCCCCGACTGCCCAAGCATTGCGGTATTTTGATTTAAGTTATCCGCTTTTATATCTACTCTGTAGACACTCTCCCCCGTAGATAGAACTGTTCTTTGAGGATAAATCTTATCTACAGCCCCCGTTATAACCTGTCCTTTTTGGCTGTCCAGCATTATTTTTGCGCTGTTGCCTACGCTTATAAAATCGATATCCTGCTGCCTAACATTTGCTGCAAAAACCATAGATCCTGGATCTGCAACCACAAAGGAAGTCGCGGGCGTAACATTTACACCCGAAGAGGTAACGTCTTCATGCATAACAATTCCGTTGAGTGGTGACGTTAAGCTTGCAAGTTGAATAGTATAATTTGCGATATCTACATTTATCTGCGCAGAATTCTGGGCAATTAAAGCATTGTCAACAATTCTTTTTACGTTATCGTAAATAACGTTTGTCTCCGGGATTGCAGAATATCCCTGTTTATTTGTGGTATCCAAAGATGTCCTTTGTTGTCCTTCTAAAACTCCTGCTTGCTGGCTTTCTTGAGCTTGATCGGCCCCATTTTTAGCAGTCTGATAGTTGTTTGCCATTAGCTGCAGCTGTTGCTGTAAAACGTAAGTATCGAGACTTGCAATTGTTTCACCCTGATAAACAGAGTCTCCTTCTTTAACACCAAGATAAGAAAGCTTTCCGCCTGTTGGGAAATTCAAAGTTGCTTTATTTTGCGCATCGGTTGAGCCGTTTGCCAAAATTTCTGAGCCAACTATCTGAACATTTGCAGTTTCTGTTTTTGGAGTTTGATAAGCGTTAGCCAAAAAAGTAACGGTAAAAATTCCTGCAACAACGACAATCGCAGTTGCAAACAAATACTTAATAAAATTTTTTCTTTTTGAATTTTTATTTACTTGTTTTTTTAATGTTTTTTTACTTTTCATAGTTTTCTGTTTTTTCTATTACGGTTTCTAAAATTCTAAGAAGTTCTTCTTTATCTTTTCTTGAAAGAGAAGCCAATAACGTATTAATTTTTATTTCTCTTTGTTTCATTGCCTCATGCAATAATTTTTCGCCTTGCTTGGTTAAATTAATCTTTACAATCCTTCTGTCTTTAATATCATTTTTTCTGTTTGCATATTTCATTTCTATAAGTTTATCTATTAAAGAAGTAGCGCTTGGCATTGTGATTGAAAAATATTCTGCCAAATCCTTCATTTGAATATCGGGATTGTGCTTAATAAGAATAAGCGCCTCGAATTGAACCATTGTTAAGTCCGAGGTTTTTGAATGGAAAGACATTGTCGGTTTCACAGATTTAAAAAACCTAAACATTGTCTCCAAAATTCTGTTATTTATTTCATCTTTCATACCTTTTGATTGACTAATGGTTAGATAGTATAACTAATTGAGGCAAAAAAGTCAACACTTAAGTTCCGGCTTTTAAAATGGTATAATTATATTTAAGCCGCCATCGTCTAGTGGCCTAGGACGTCGGATTCTCATTCCGAAAATCGCGGGTTCAACTCCCGCTGGCGGTAC
>JAKALN010000028.1 GCA_021824155.1 bacterium
CTTTTCTGGGCTTCGATTTATAACCTTTTGGCAATTCCTGTGGCGGCAGGAATTTTATATCCGGCGTTTAGAATTTCCCTAAGGCCCGAAATTTCTGCCCTTTTAATGAGTGTTTCATCAATTATTGTTGCTACCAATGCGGTTTTACTTACCAGATCGGAAAAGGATCTGGTAACTGTTTAACTAATAATAAAAGGAGGTGAATTTTATATGCAGTATCTAAAAACAAACGAGCAAAACAAAAGCGGATATCACTTTGAGGAGGAAACTTGGATAGTTGATCCTGTGTGTGGAATGGAATTAAAGTTAGGAAGAGAAATTTTTGAATTGGAATATGACGGCAAAACTTACTTTTTTTGCTCGGAGAACTGTAAGGAACATTTCAGAGTAAATCCCCAAAAATATATATAAAAGGATAACATTAAGAAAATTTTTTATCCGCGGATAAACACAATGCTTTTAGTTTTAGAAAGGAGATGAAAATATGAAACCGATAGCTTTCGCAAATGCTTTAACAGCTGTTTCAGTTATTACATATTTGGTTTGCGCTCTTTTAGTTTATATTGCGCCGGGTTTTGTGTTTTCTATCACCCAGAGTTGGTTTCATGGTTGGAATCTTGAGGTTGTAAAAGCAGCAACTCCTGCTCCTTTAACATCCGTAGTATTGGGGGCAATAAGTTTTGGAGTATTTATTTGGGTGTTATCCTATTTTTTGGGTCGACTCTATCTGTACTGGGCCAAAAAATAAATTAGTATTTTAAAGGAGGTGATTGATTATGTTGGGCTTTGGAAATGATGACAAAGCCAGGGACCCTGTTTGCGGGATGAAGATAGATAGAAAGACAGCTAAATTTTACTATGAAAACGGAGGTAATAAGTTTTACTTCTGTTCTCAGAATTGTAAAGATATGTTTGTCAATGATGTTCAAAAATCTGCAAAATCTCAAAGTAAGGGTTGCTGTTAAGACAGAGAAAACACCGATTAAATTGACTCTTGACATAAAAAAACATAGATGATAATGTTATATATATCCCCAATGGGGGGATAGGAGATATAACTAAATTATGAGCCTTTTGGTTAGCGCATCTTTTATCGCAGCATTTTTTGCAGGTGTAGCTGCTCTTTTTGCACCCTGTTGCATTACTGTACTTTTGCCGACTTATCTTGCTTCCATTTTCAAACAGAAAACAAAAGTTTTTTTAATGACATTTGTATACTTTTTGGGGCTTTTGGTTGTTTTTATTCCTCTAGGTCTTGGTGTTACCGCCTTATCATCATTATTTAGTAGTTACCACAACATTATCTATTCGATTGGGGCTATTTTTCTGATATTTTTAGGGCTTAGCCTTTTGTTTGGAAGACAGTTCAGTATTCCCTTTTCCGTTCACCCACAGCTTAAAAGATACGATTTTCCCTCTGTTTTTATTCTTGGAATTTTTTCGGCTTTTGCGACTGTTTGTTGCGCGCCTGTTCTGGCAGGTGTGCTTGCTCTATCAATTCTTCCCGGTTCCGTATTTTTAGGCGTAGCGTATGTTCTTACCTATGTTTTAGGAATGGTTCTTCCTCTTTTTTTAATAGCAGCATTTCTAGACAAAATTAATTTTACGCAAAAATTCTTTGTTTTTAGAAAAGTTGTAAGTTATAAACTTTTAGGACAAAAGATTTTTCTTCCCTTTTCTAATCTTTTTGCAGGCCTAATGTTTTTTATCTTGGGAATAATAATATTATTTCTTTCACAGGAAAATTCTCTTACAACGCATGCAGCGTATCAGGCAACTCTTAATATCTTCACGGCAAAACTTGTTGATTCGATAAGCGTTTTTACTGGAATAATTCCTCAGCCCGTATGGGCTCTTGTTTTTGTCGGAATATTCCTTCTAATAGTTAGAATAGCAATAAAAGAATTTGTTGATGTTATAAAAAATAAAGGAGGTGAAAATTAATTTGAGCAAGCAAACAGCTATATTAGTGGCCGCTACCGCAGTTTTTGTGTTGGCAATTCTGGTTGTTAAGAATCTGAATTCAAACAACAATTCTATTGGTGTAAATCAAGGAGTACAACAAACCCAATCTGGCGACTCTATGCATGGGGTCTCCCAACCCACAGACTCAACAGTTTTTGATTCTCTTGTCGGTAAAAAGGCTCCGGACTTTAACCTTATCAGTTATGATGGGAAAAGTTATTCCTTAGAGAGTCTTAAAGGTAAAAACGTTGTTCTGTTTTTTAGCGAAGGGTTGATGTGCTACCCTGCCTGCTGGAATCAAATTGCCGCTTTTGGTACAGACGGCAGATTTAACAGCGGAAACACAATTGCATTAACGATAGTAAACGATAATAGAAATGATTGGCAGAATGCTATGCAGCAAATGCCAAACTTAGCTAAAGCGACTATACTTTTTGATACGGACAGAACAGTTTCTAAAACTTATGGAGTGTTAAATTTGCCTTCGTCTATGCATAGGGGTCAATTTCCCGGTCATTCCTATGTTATTATAGACAAAAATGGAATAGTAGGGTATGTATTGGATGATCCCAACATGGCAATAGGAAATGATAATCTAATTACACAAATAAGTAAGTTTTAGCTATGAAAAGAACGGGAATTGGAAATTCATTCATTTTCGGCTTGATATCGTTTGCAGCGTTACTAGGCGTATACTTTACTGTTTTGACCTTTGTTTCCGGGTGGAATTATGCCCTAAGTCAATTTACATCCTATTGGTATTTCATAACAACTTTGGCGGCAGGGTTTGGAATTCAAGCAGGGCTTTATACATATCTTAAAAACTTTGTAAAGAATCAATCAGGGAAGATATTAGCCACTTCCGGAACAACTTCAACCGCAGCCATGGTATCCTGCTGTTCCCATTACATTGTAAACTTATTGCCAATACTGGGGGTAACGGGCCTTATCACCTTCGTTTCCCAGTATCAGGTACAAATTTTTTGGGTCGGTATTTTTTTTAATATTTTGGGAATTTTATATATGTTGAAGAATCTAAAACGCTTAAAATTAGCATATGAGTAATTCTTTTGTTAAAAAATATATTGTTTTTCTTTTGCTGCTATTTGTTTTGTTTATAAGCTATATCTTTATTAACAATAAATCTTCACAGAGTCGAAATATAAACTTGGATAATAAGACATTCGAAGCAAAAGATAGCGGTCGGGGGAATATAGAAGTCGAAGTTACTCCAAAAATTTTATCTTCAACCCAAAATTCTTCTTTCGAAGTTGGTATTAACAATCATCAAGTGGATTTAAACTATAATCTTTCAAAAATCGCGGCGCTTAAAGACGATAAGGGCAAAAAATACTCTCCGCTTTCGTGGAACGGACCGGAGGGAGGACATCATTCAAACGGAATTCTTGTATTTCCGCCTCTATCTAAAGATGCGAAATCGGTTAAACTTTTATTGCCAAAAATAGGGGGAGTTGACAGGAATTTCAGCTGGAATTTATATTGACAAAACCTATATTATTTAATACAATAGTCATATCCCTAGAAGGGAGATATTATGTACAGGCCTAAGGATACAAAGGAAAGAATACACCATAGATTAAAAATTTCAAAAGGGCACCTGGAAAAAGTCATTAAGATGATTGAAAATGACGAGTACTGCATTGATGTCATGCACCAGATAAATGCTGTTGAAAGCGGATTAAAAGAGACAGGCAATTTAGTTTTAGAGAACCATCTAAAGACCTGTGTTGCTGACGCAATGAGAAAAGGTAAGCAGGAAGAAAGCGTTAAAGAAGTAATGAGTGTCTTTAAAACAAAGATTTAATTTACATCCCGCTAGCTTTATCTCACTAGTTAAAAAAATTCAGTTGAAATTTTCTTATAAGTACACTACACTATGTAGTAATGAAACAAAAAACATTGAGCGAGCTTGAGCAGGAAGTAATGCATATCATCTGGGAATTTAATGAATGCTCTGTTAGGGATGTTTTATCAAATCTTGAAAGTAAACACAAACTTGCCTACACGACTGTAGCAACTATTCTACAAAGACTCTACGATAAAGGTTTGGTTAAAAGAAAGAATACAAAATCTGGTTATTTCTATTCTTATAAAATGACAAAGGAATTATATTCCAAAAATGTTATCCAGATTTTTTTGAAAAAATTCATTGACTCATTCGGTGATACGGCAGTTGCTTCTTTTGCGGAAAGCATAGAAAAATTACCTACAGAAAAACGCAAATATCTACTTAAACTGTTAGAAGAAAATGAGAAAAATAAATAAAAACCTTTTTATATTTTCGCTTATTACGTCTTTTTTGGGAATTAGTATTGCTTCGATAATTTATAAATTTACACCTGCATTTTTTGTACACACCATCAACTATTGCCAGTTTTTAATTGACTCTTATTCTATAAAAATTCCCCATGAGCTTAGCTTTTTTATTTCCCTTTTTATCTTACTTATAAGCTTTGTTTTCTTAATTAAAGTTTTTATGACTTTTATAAAAATAAAAACAATGAGGAACTATTTAATTAAAAATGAAATAAGAGTTAATAAGGTATTAGTTTTAGCACAAAAAACAGGCCTTAAGAATAAAGTGTCAGTTGTTAAGGATACAAAATCCTTTGCCTTTTGTTTAGGCTTTAGAAAGCCCCATATATATCTTTCTTCAAAAACAGTTTCTATAATGACCACAAAACAACTTAAGGCAATTTTGCTTCACGAAAAATACCACCTCGAGCGCGCAGATTCACTGATTTTATTCATAGGATCTTTACCGGAGCTTCTTTTCCCTTTTCTTCCTCTTATTCCAACCTTTTTAAACCGCTACAAAATTGAGCGTGAGATAGAAGCTGATAAACAAGCGGTTCTAGGACTTGGTGCAAAAGGGCCGGTAATTGAGGTTTTGAAGATATTTTTGGAAAATTCCTTCGTTTCGCCTTCTTATATATCTTCAATATCGAATACGGGTACGCTGGAGG
>JAKALN010000029.1 GCA_021824155.1 bacterium
TTATTAGTTTTGGCCTTTCTTTACGGCCTTGCGGCAGGAACTAATCCGACTATAGCGGTTTTGGTACCCGGAGTACTTTTTGTAATGTATCTAAACAGGAGGCTTTTTAATCTTCAAAAAATTATAGCCCTTGGTTTAGTTTTCTTTTTCACTCTGGCCGCTGTTTATGCGTATTTGCCGATAAGAGCTTCCGCCTGGCCATTTGTTAACTGGGGGAACCCCCAGACATGGCCTTTATTTATTGGCCAGTTAAGAGGAGAGGGATTAAACATTTATGAACCTCAATCCGGGTCAATTAACGGCTTTACGGGTTCTCCGGTTGTTTTCTTTCAGTCAGTATCCCATTTTTTTTATCTTTTGCTGATACAATTTACACCCTTACTGTTGCCTTTTTTAGCCTACGGTTTATACGTAACGTATAAGAAAAACAAATACCTTTTTTGGCTGCTTATGTCGGTTCCCATACTCGATGTTTTTTATGCAGGGCTTTATTATTCGGGAAATCAGGAATCTTGGTTTATATTAAGCTATTTGATAGCTGCAATTTTTATCGGACTTGGATTTTTTTATTCCGTTTTGAGGCTGAATTTAAAAAAGGAGCATATAAGGTTTTTGTCCTTAATGGCTTTTCTTCCTCTTTTGGTATGGTTTATTCCGCTTAATAGAAGCAGCCATTATTATTCATCGGATTATGCCCATAACATGTATTCAACTATGGGCAAAAACGCAATTGTTATAGGAACAGGCGACTTTTTTAATTCCCTGGGGTTTTACCTGCATGTGGCAGATAAGTACAGGGAAGATATCACTCCGGTAACGGCAAATGTTTTATACGTTAACAAATGGTACAGAGACGATTTAAGGCACGCAAGCAATATTGTCGTTTCTCCCAAACTTGAAGATATTATCCAATATAAAGCGTTTGACGAATACAATAGGGCAATGAATGAATTTATTGCCGATAACATAAATAAAAGACCTATTTACGTTACTCCCTTAACGCTTAGGGCTTCCGCTTTGGCAGCAACAAGCGGAGGACAGCTTGTTTTGGACAGCAGATTCAAATTCGTTCCCCATGGGCTAACGCTGCAGGTCGTTCCAAAAGATTCAAACATTGCGCCCGACCCCAAAGCGTATGATTTTACATTCCAAACCCCAAACACCCAAAAAGCCCCTTTTTATCTTGAAAGAAATTATGTTACCGGGTACAAGAATTTAAGAAACGAATATGCTTACGCATACGAAGCGCTGGGTGATTGGTATTTTAGCGGGGGAAACTATGACAAAGCCTTTTCTTATTATAAACAGGCAGATTCATGGTCGCCCGGTAATCCTGAAATTATCTCAAGAATAGGGCAATATTACGGTGCAAAAGGGCAAACAGACGTTGCCAGACAGTACTTCCAAAATGCCCTGGATCTCTCTCCCGATAATATGGGGGTTAGGTTTAATTTGGCTATATCCCTGGCTAATTTAGGAAGAGTCCAGGAAGCTATCCAGCAATACAAAATTATAGAAGAGTTTAGTCCCGACCCGTCCCTTTCTATGGAAGCAAAAACCGCGGAGAATTCTCTTATAAAGGGTCAGACGGTTCAAAATCCTCTGCCCGCCACACCTTCTGCAGTAATTGGCAGCGTTTTTTCCAATTCGGAGGAAAATTATTCTTTTGAGTATCCTAAAGGTTGGATTGTGGCTAAAAATGCCCAGGGTCTGGTTACTGCTACTAACGGAAAAATGGGAAAGGCTGCTTTAAACCTTGTATTTTACGGCAAACAGGTTACAACTCCCCAAAGGATTGACGATTTTGTTAAAACAGGGCCTTTAAAACAACCCGGAACTCTTTTGGATATCCAAAATATAGGCGTTCCGGGATTAAAAGCATTTCTGGAGGTATGGGGAGCACCGGGTAACTCAAGCCAGGTAATTGTTATTACAAACGACAAATGGGCTTGGCAGGTTTCGGTTTCTCCCGGTGACTCTACAAGTATGAGCGAATTAAATTCTATTTTAAGTACATTTAAGCCCCTGCGGTAGTTTTTCTTTTTTCCAGGATTTCCTTTGCTCCGAATACAAATATTGAAGAAATAAGGGCAACAATACTAAGAAGGGTAACTATGTTGGATAAACCGACAAGAGAGGTATCGGTAAAACTTGCTACGATATTATTATTGCCTGCCGGAATATCCAAGAAGACAAAATCATAGATATTTGAAGTATCCGGCTTAACTTCTGTCCCATTTATATAAAATTTCCAGCCGGGGAAGTAATGTACAAAAAGCTCTGCCTGAATGGGGGTGTTTGTATTAACGCTAAATTCTTTATAAGTAAATGTATCTTTAATTATTTTTCCCGTTGCTTTTTCGTTGGAAAGGGCTATTTCGCTTACCGGTACTTTACCTGCTTGGGGTAATACATCCATTGTTTTTGGAAAATAACCCATTTCTGCGGTTCCTCCCTGGCCTTTTGCCGTTCCTTTGTAAAAATCCCGGGAATCCTGGGCAAAATACCCTTTATCAAGGTAGGCTGCCGGCTGCAAGTACTGGTAGCTTAAAAGGGGAGAGGCAATTATAAAAATTATAAACAGTGCAAATTTATATGATTCTTTTTTTAGATATTTAAATACTATTCCCGAAAGCACCGCACATGCAAATATTGCTACGGATAAAAACCTCCAGGGGAATTGCAGAAAAGGAAGGTATGGAGTTCCTTCCCAAAAAGCCAAAGAGAAGGAAAGAGTCATATACATTCCAAAAAAAGCTATCAGGATCCAGAAAACAGCATCTCTGTTAAAATAATGCGAAGTCTTTTTATAAGTATAATAAGCTAAAACTCCAATAATGCCTAAGATTACTATCCAGTTAATAATTCCCAGTTGAAAAGATAATTGGTCGCCGCAGCCCGCCTGGGAAGTGCCATAACCCCAGTTGGACCAGAAAAGCTGGGTAAGGCATACAAAATGATTATGAAAATCCAAATAACCGGCGTTAAGAGAAGATGCTTTTGTAAGATTTTGTTGTAAAAGTGCCGGAATGGAAAAAAATGAAGACAAGCCTCCTGCCAAAATAAAACTTAAAAATATATAAATAATCTTTTTCGTTAGAGTTTCTAAATTAATATTAAACCTGAATTTGTCTGTTGAAATAAAAATCAAATAAAGAAATAAAGGAGGGCCAAACATTAAAAGGGTAGGGGGATGGGAAATAAAGGTAGCGGCCGTAAAAAATGAAAGAAAAGGCAGATAAATTTTTTTGTTTGTTGCAATAAACCTTTCGATAGCCCAAAACATTCCCGGGGCAAATGCCAGGGCTATGCTTTCAGGGTACGCTGCTCTTACAAATACATCTAAGATATGATATGGGGCAAAAACATACAAACAAGATGAAACAGCGCCCGCGAGACTGCTTTTGGTAATGTTTTTGACAAACAGGAAAATAATAAGCCCTGAGAAAAGCCACATAGACAAAACAGTCAGGTAAAGGGAATTTAATATATCAAAGCCAAAAAAGTGGGGAATAGCGCCTAAATAATAAAGAAAAGGCTGGTAATAAGTAAAAAGCGGCTGGTTTTGCCCCGGAGTTACCCATTCTATCCAGCGTACGGGAAATTGCCCCTGCGACAGGGCATCGGTAAAAATCCTAAGGTAGCTAAGATGAGCTCCTGCGTCATGCCCTGCCAACACCTGATTTTTAAAAAAAGAGGGGAAAATGATAAGATATACTAAAAGAGAAGCCAGAATTAAGATATTTCTCCATAATTTTACGTCAAAATCGTCTTTTTGTTCTTTTTTAATGTTAAGGTTTGGGGAAGAATAAGAATGCTGGCGGTTTTTATGTTTCCTGGACATGGAAAAATTATAGCATAATTTTTAAATTTAGAATTTGGAAATGAGACCCTTTTGAACTGGAATTTTTGAAGTAGGAAGATAGATGTTCTTGAACTTGAACACTTGAATTTTAGAAGAATATTGATTTAAGATAAATAAGAGTGATTACAAGCTTTTTGGATTTAGAGGTATATAAAGAATCCTTTCAGTTATCTCTAGAAATAGAGGAAGTACTTAAAGCTTATCCTTCTTCAGAGAAATTCCTATTGGCCGATCAGATGAGAAGAGCTTCGAGGTCTATTCCAGCTCAACTTGCCGAAGGTTACGCTAGGAGAGAATCTATAAAAGATTTCCAAAGATATATTAGAGATTGCATAGGGGAATCTAATGAGATGATAAACCACCTTTTGCTCTCAAGACATAAAGGTTATATTAAAAAAACCGGGTATGTAGATGAATTAATTGAAAGATATAATAAATTATGTAAGAAGCTTATAAATCTTAAAAATAACTGGCAGAATTTCAAATAGTTCAAGTAATCAAGGTGTCTAGGATTCAAGTTCAAAAATATCAAGAAAATCTTACTTCAAGGATTCTAGTATTTAGCTTCAAATTCAAATTCCCAGCAAAAATAACTCCTTCTTGCTATTTGGCCTTGAATCACCTATACTTAAAACAGAATGAATCAAGGGGACAAATCCTCGCTTCTCTCTGAATAGAGAAAAGGAAGTCCAAAATAAGATGAAATTCAGAGGGGAGGTGACTACTTAGAAAATAGCATATAGCAAGTAGCATATGGTTTACCATAGGCTATAAGCAATTAGCTATTAACTCACATAAATGGCTTTTCAAGATAAAACATTAGTTTGCAGAGATTGCGGAAAGGAATTTACCTGGACAGCATCCGAGCAAGAATTCTATCAGAAAAAAGGTTTTGAAAACGCGCCTGTTAGATGTCCTAACTGCAGAGCTTTGAAAAAAGCAAGAATGAATGACGACAGAGGACAAAGACAGATGTTTGAAATAACCTGTTCTGAATGCGGCAAAAAAGACACAGTTCCGTTCCAGCCAAAAGGCGACAGACCGGTTTTGTGCAGAGATTGCTTTAGAAAACAAAG
>JAKALN010000015.1 GCA_021824155.1 bacterium
CTTTTAGCGAATGGAATATTTCCCAACGCAATTAAATCCTATCCCCAAAACCAGGATGTACAAAATATTCCCGTTAACCCTACTCCCAACCCAAGCTCTAAAGGATTGCAGTTAATACCTATTCAATTTATTCAAAAACAGTGTGGACAAACGCTTGCTGTTGATTTTTTAGTGGATAATTCCGGGTCTATGAACTTTGGCAACAAACTAACTCAGCTTAAACAAGGTCTAATTCAATTTGCCCAGGGTTTTAATGACACATCTGCTGTTGGAGTACAAAAATTTAGTGCTGCACCTTCAGACGTAATTCCTTTTTCCTACTATAAAGATGTAAAATCGCAATTCTCAAGATATATAGACTCTATGTCTGCAAGCGGGCCAACTTATACAAAAGACGCTTTTGTATTTACGAAACAAAAAATGGATGCGGGAATCAATAAATTCCCCAATTATAAATTCGCTCTGATTTTTGTTTCTGACGGAGTGCCGGAGACAATTCAATCAGACCAGGCCTGTGTTCCCGCATACTGCAGATCGGGAACTTGCGAATGTTTTGCTCCCGAACAAGACCCCACGAGTATTGCAAACCAAATAAAACAGGAAGGAATACGCATTTTTACCATTGCATATGTAGATAAAGCCGACGCTAATCTTGCCGCTAAATTACAAACGCTTATGCAAAATGTTGCTTCTTCACCGGATGATTTTTACACAGCCCCCGACTCTAATCAAATTACCACAATCCTTTCCCAAATCTCACAGAAACTTTGCCAATAGAATTTAGAGTTCAGAATCTAAAATTCATAATTGTTATTTAAAAACCCTAGATTCTAAATTTAATTCTGAATTATGAATTATAAATTCTAAATTTGCTTTGTTGACGATTCATGATTTATGATTTACGATTAAACAGTATATGAAGAATATTCTATCGTCTGCTCGAAGCCAGAAAGGCGGAATTGAACTGTTGATTTTGGCAATTGTCATTATTGCCAGCTTTATACTCGTAGGAGGACCTATTACTTTCCATGGCTCTTCTTCCCAAAACCCAAACCAAGCCGTTACAATAGTCCAAAGCAGCTCTCAACCCTCAAACCCCAATCAAAGTCTTCAAATACAAGGTTTAAAAGCGACCACGCCCAGCCCAACCCCTACCCCAAATACTGTCTGCAATCATGATAACGGCCAACCCGCACAGGTTAACGACGGCAAACCGGTCACCGACCCCAACTGTATTTGCCCCCAATATCTTGTTGAATGCAAAAATAAGCAATGTGTAAGTGTAACTACAGGCGTAAATAAAACCCCTACTAATTGTTCTGTTACAGACAGTTGGTGCAGTAACCAAGCCCTAACAGCAGGAATAGACGGTGTCTTTTGTCTGGGTAAACCGGTTATTTATCTTTATCCCACAAAAGATACTCCGGTAAATGTAAAAGTAAATACTCCCGGAAGCATCGTAGAAAGTATTCCTGCATATACAAATACAGGCTGGAATGTACTTGCCCATCCAAACGGAAACATTGAAGATAACGGAAAAACATATAAAGAACTTTACTATGAATCTTCCGTTACAAAAGTTAATGCGCCGAAAGAAGGATTTATTGTTGAGAAAAATAATGCCGAGGTAAAATTAAGGGAAATTACCTCAAAACTCGGCCTAATCAAACCCGAACAGGAAGAATTCCTCGGATATTGGCTTCCCAAAATAGATAACTTGAACTCACCATATATTTTTATTTCCGTAATCGATAAAAACGAAAAAGAGAGAATCGATAATGTAAAAATTATACCCCAACCCGATACAAAAATAGAATTCCTCGTGTATTTCAAACCTATTTATAAACCGTTTTCCGTACCTAAACTTAGTCTTCCGGTGAAAGCACCGGAAAGAATTGGGTTTACCTCTGTAGAATGGGGCGGAACAATAGACAACAATTAGTAACCCGAAGAAGGTTTAAATCCTGCAACAATCTTTTGAAATACCTGCTCTGCATCTATATTTTCCGTCCTTCCTGAATATGTCAGTTGTAGTTTATAAATCCTGTTTTGGTAAGTGAATATAACAGCAGTCTCCCTTAAAGATACACCGCCGTTTGAAATCAAACCTTTATATTCTACTCCCGGAGTATTAAAAATTGTAATCTGGCTTTTTTGATATCCGAAGGCTGCAAAAACATTTTCAACAGCACTTTGCGAAGCAACCGAAGAAGTATCATAAGTTTGGATTTCTATAACTGCGTTGGAAGAATCCTGACTTTGAGGCCTGAGAACCAAAGATGTCCCTCCTCCCGATGTCTGCCCTTCCTCGTAGGAAAAGGAATCCGGGTAGTTAATTGAATAATAAGAATTTGCATAGGGTACGGGTTTCCCGGCAAAAGTTGTTTTTTTAGCTGTCTGCAAAGGTATTGAAGACGGCGAAACAGCATTTCCCGTTAGGTTTTGCCCGTTGTTTTGGGAAGGAGTTGTCAAAAAATAGGAAAGGGTAAGAAATAAAAGCAGGATTGCACTTCCGAAAACAACAATCAGAATCTTTTGGCTTGAAGATCTACCGGAAAAAGAACTTAAAAATCTGTCCACAAAACAATTATCTAAGTGCGCGTTCTAAATGTCAAATACATTGATTAACGAACGTGTTCTGTGGTAAAATTAATTTCTGTGGTGATATCATGAATACACACAAAAAACTTACAGACAAGATTGCTCACCATACGCACGCTTTAGGGGTAAAAAGCCTTAACCAACTTAACCTTCCTAACTCACTTCTTATAATCCCCGACGGAAACGGCAGATGGGCAAAACATATGGGCCTTTCTATAGAGGAAGGACACAAGGTCGGAGGGATAACAATGGGTAAAATCCTTGAAGCTTTTATGGATTTGAATATCAAAGTTGTCGGCGTATGGGGATTTTCCGAAGACAACTGGAAAAGACCAAAGGCTGAAATAGATAACATAATGACCGTTGTAAAAACAACAATAGACCAAAATCTGGAAAAATTAAAGAAAAATCATGTACGTTTTTTGGTTTTAGGGAAAAAAGAAAAAATTAAAAAAGAATATCCTAAGGTTTATAACGCTTTGGAGAATGCACAAAAAGAAACAGCGCATTTTAAAGAAAAAAACCTTGTTTTATTCCTTGACTACGGAGAAAGATATCAGCTTGAAGAATTTGCCAGGGAAAGAGAAAAAGACAGAGCATCGAGTACTTATGATTTATTATCTAAAATAAATAACGGCCTTCCGCTTTTTGATATGATTCTAAGGACAAGCGGCGAACAAAGAACTTCCGGTTTTGGACCTTTAAGCTCAATCGCCGAGTTTATCTCCGTTAAGAAAAACCTTCCCGAACTTAGTAAAAGTGACATAGCTTTGGCTTTAAACGAATATTCCGGGAGACAAAGAAGATTCGGCGGAAGATAAATTAACCCATTAAAGCAAAAACTTCCTCTGCGTGATTAAACATATACCTTCGCCATTGAGGAGTCATCTGGCCTAAATGTTGCACCACAACGCATGTTTCAAGCTGTTCTCTGATTCTATTTTCTATATCCTCTTTTGTTGCAATTGTTCCCCTATAATTTCTTCTTTCCTTTCTTTTTCTTGCTTCGGATAAGAAAATTACATTATCTGTATTACCTGAAAAATCCGGGGGATAAAAAGCAGCCGAAGGTTCACCCAAATACATTCTAATCTCGTCTTTTGCTTCTTTATCTACCAACTCAAAACGTCTAAGTTTTCTTTCTGCTCTTACCGTTTGTGCATATCTTCCTTTTGCTAAAGATCTTTCTGCTAACATAGTTTTTTTATATCAAATAACTTGTTGTTAAATCAAGCTATTCTTGATTTTCTGCCAAGAATATAGTTTCCTGAAGCTTCCTCAATCCTATCCAAAACTTCAAAAAACTCCATAAGACCGCTCGAATCCCCGTTTCCACTTAACGGTCCGAAATTAAAATCGTGAATGGGAGCTCCTATATGAATAACATCTCCTGAATTATCAATTACAAATTGGACTTTTGTTGTTGTATCGTTTTTAGTTTCGTATCTTCTGATATAAGGTCCAGTTGTAGCATCGTCCGGTATTTCCGACTCAAAGTAGCATTCACTTCTTGTCATATCGGTATAACCAAAACTTATCGAACCTTCCCCTCTTATACTTAAAACGTTTACGCCCGTTTGCTCTTTGATTTTGGTAAAAGATCTTTCCACCGCGCTTTTAAACGCCTCCGTCCGGCCGTTACTTTCTGTCTCGGAATTATGGTTTCCATTTGCAAGAGCTTCAAGGCTCATCTGCCGACTCTCCTATTATTTAAATTTGCCAAAATCTTGGTAACACCTGCTATCTCATTTGGCGACAAAACTCTTACATCCCCTACGGGATTACCTTTAAAATCCACAGGCGTACAGGTAACCATACCTTTATCCGATTGGAAAAAATCATAATTACCTCCATTTAATCTCCTAAAAGACCTGCTTACAACTTTATCTTTTATTGTTTTCCTTCCTGCTTCAATAGAATTTAAATGAACGAGTACGGAGTCCGTTGGCTTAACTCCTAAGGCATTAGAATTGATAAGCGTGTCTACTTCTGAATCAAATTCTTTAGATGCGGCTTCCATTTCCCTTCTTGCTTCTATATCCGGAGCCATTACCCTTAATATCCAACCGCCCAAACCTCTTTCAAAATGTTTCTCATGCGCTGCCATTAACCATTTCTCCTATCTTCAATCGATTTCTTTTCGGCCAGTAATGCGCCCAAAGACCTGGGTTTTATTCTTGTTCCTTTTGGAGGAGCTTCATGTTCATGTCTTCTTCTGGCAACCCAACGCTCGGCCATTACAAATTCAATTTCCGAACCGGTCAATTCGTCCATTTTATAACCGCAGTAAACTTCTTTTACCAAAGCGTTCTTTTCTCCGGGTCTTGTCCTGTTAAGGTTGGCTATTTCGGCGTACACTTTTAAAGCTTGCGGTAATAACGGATTGGATGTTTTAAGATACGCGTCTATATTTTTAGTATGCGCAATCGAACTTGCATCACGATTGTCCACAAAATATTCGTACATATCAGGATATCCTGACTCTACTTCGGGCTTTAGGTCAGTATCCATTCTTCCTATCAACTTTTCATATGCTATTCTTTTTGAACCTACATAAACAGATAAGGGACTATTGGGGTGTGAATTATCAATGTCGGCAAGAAAAAGAACTTGCTCGTCCTGATTTCCTTCTTTAAAAATCTGAAGCTTCCTTCTGACCTTTTCGGCTTCCTTTTCGACAACAACAGTTTCCGGTAATATGCTTGATAAGAATTCCATTTATTTAATAGGGAACTTTTTAGTTAAAGCCTTTACCTCTTTGGCAATTAAGAGAAGTTTTTTATTCTTAGCGGTTTCCTTTTTAAATTTTTTCCAAAACTCTGCCCTTTCTTCTTTTGCCTGGGGCAGCCGGTAATTCTTAACCTCGCTTATCGCCTCGTTAAACCATTTTGCAATTTTAACCATCTCTTTTTCCTTCATTCCTCTTGTTGTTATAGCGGGTGTTCCAAGCCTTATTCCCGATGGATAAAAAGGAGGCATTGGGTCTTCTGGAACGGCGTTTTTATTAACAACAATTCCCGCAACTTCTAAGGCAAACGCTGCAATTGCGCCGTTAACTTGTTTATTGGATAAATCTATAAGCAAAAGGTGGTTGTCACTGCC
The DNA here is from genome assembly GCA_021824155.1 of bacterium. Taxonomy (GTDB): domain Bacteria; phylum Patescibacteriota; class Microgenomatia; order Levybacterales; family UBA12049; genus JAKALS01. Next base: position 5,704 of record JAKALN010000015.1, read on the forward strand.
TCCCGAAACCAGATTAAAATCATATTTAAGAAGCTCTTCTGCAAGTTTTCTCGAGTTTTTAACAATCTGATTCCCGTACGCTTTAAAACTTGGTTTTGCCGCCTCCCCCAAGGCAACGGCAATAGCCGCAGTTTGATTATCGTGCGGGCCTCCCTGAAGCCCGGGAAATACTGCTTTATCTATTTTTGAAGGAAGGTCGGGATCTTTTTTAATACCTTTTTCTGTAACCATAAGCATAGCTCCTCTTGGACCCCTTAGAGTTTTATGCGTTGTTGTCATAACTATGTGGACATAAGGAACAGGGCTCGGATGCGCACCGGCAACAACTAATCCTGTTATATGGGAAATATCTGCCAGAAGATATGATCCGACCTTATCCGCAATTTCTCCGAATTTTTTAAAATCAATAACTCTTGGATATGCAGTAAATCCGCAAATAATAATTTTAGGCTTTTCTTTTAATGCCAATTTTTCTATTTGACCGTAATCTAACATCCCATCTTTTCCCAAAGTATACGGAACGGTTTTAAAATATTTTCCGGAAAAAGAAACCGGCGAACCATGGGTCAAATGTCCTCCAAAAGCCAGCGAAAGTCCCATTATTTTATCTTTTAGGGGCTCAAGAAGAGCAAGGAAAACGGCCGAATTTGCCGGAGAGCCGGAATATGGCTGAATATTTGCATAAGGAACTCCGAACAATTTTTGTGCTCGTTCTTCTGCAATTATCTCGATTTCATCAACTATTTTATTTCCCTGATAATACCGCTTCTTCGGATAGCCTTCGGAATATTTGTTTGTAAGCATTGTTCCTAAAGCTTCCATTACTTCTTTTGACGCGTAGTTTTCCGAGGGGATCATTTCGAGGACTTCTTCCTGTCTTTTTTCTTCTTCTTTTATAAGTTTATAAACGGCAGGGTCTTTTGTCTTTAGCATTTCTCCTATTCTACTCCTTAAAAGTTTTTTTTGACAAGAGGTAAAAAATTACCTGTTGACAATGATTTTTTTAACAGTCTAAAATAATATATGGTAATGAGGGAACGGCAGCCTCTGGGATTTGGAAATGCCGAAAGTGCGCCTTCCCCCGAAACCCCAACCCCCGACTTTGTTTTTTACGCAGGGACAAGCCACAGAAGAGAACACTTTCTTAAATTCTGTTTCCCCAATTCAACGGTAATAAGTATTCCGCCGGGACCCGAAAGAAGAACCCACGAAGTTGACCAAATAATGATAGATAAAATTGACGCTGTATTACCCCAGGCAAGAACCCGAATGCTGAAAAACCCCGGACAAACAGGTATTGTTGTTGCTGCAGACACGGAAAGCTTTCCTTTAACTCTGGAAAACGGAAGACCCACAAACTTGGGGAAGGGAAAACCCGAAAATGTTTCCGAAGTCAGAGATACATTCCAATTAATGTATGAAGCCGCAAGAAGAATGAGTGAAGGATGGGGGGAAGAAGTTAACCCCTATTATTATGTTAATGCTTCATCGGGAGTAAGAGATCTGCAAACCGGAGACCTGATTCCCAAACATCATGGATGTATAATAGAATTGGATAGCGAAGTAATTAAAAATTTGGGGACAGTCCGGGGTTTTAATAAGTACGCCGGAGAATTTTCAAGGTTTTTTTCCAGCCCAAGATACCTTTATAACGGAAATCATCCTCCCATTAAAATAACAGACGTAGCCGGAGGCATTGATATAGGAGTAATGTCACGGCTTGGAGCAGTAGTAGGAGTCGATTCCGTAAAAAGACACGATGCCGGATTTCGGGAACAATTGAGTTACGTCATAAATCATTCCACTGTCGGAATACACGCCACTGTTTTAAGGAAATTCAATCCCGGTGTCAGCGAAAGAATAAACAACTGGCCCTGGCTTCAAAAAGTTACAGACTACGCAATGGGAATCGACTAAATCGGTTTTCCTTGATTTTTGCCTCAAAAAAGCCTATAATTGTTTGCCTTATGAAAGAATCCGAACTTCAGCAAAATGCTGGTGAAAGTCCAAAAACAAAGGAAATTTTAATCCCGAGATTCGGTGTAATTACCATATCGGGACGCTCCGGTACCGGAAAAACTGCAGTTGCCGAGGCTTTAGCGGAAATGTATTCGATTCCCCACAGCAGAAATATTAAAACCGGCCAGCTATTCAGGGAAATTTCCCAAAGCGGCCAGGAAATTCAGGGTTTTATGGAAAGAGAAGAATTTATAGATCATGAAATGGACATAAGACAGCGTGATCTAATCCAAGCTTCTTCTGTGGACACCCCGTTAATATTGGAAGGAAGACTGGCAGGATTTATAGCAAGCCAGGAAAAATTAAAAGATCCAAGAATAGACAGCGAAGTTATTTCATTTTTGTTTACTGCCCCTGCAAGAATCAGGATGAGAAGAATTTTTAAGCGATATTTAAACGATAAAAACCGGGAAATCGAACAGGCATTGCTTAATATGTCCAGCCCTGATGAGATTGAAAAAATGTACGGAGAGTTACGGGAACAAAAAAGAACAATGACCGCCGAATGGATAGTAAATATGGAAAGAAAAAGAGAAAGAAAAGATTTGGCAAGATGGAGAAAAATTCATAGACAATTAAGAGGGATCGACCCCTTTAGTCCCAACAATAGAGACAATAAGGGAAACAGAATATATAATTTTGTAATTCCGACAGGTACAAAAACAGTAGCGCAAGTGGTGGAAACTATAAATCAACTTTTAATTACGAATGGTTATGTGGAAAAGGATATGGGTTCACAAATTCCCCGGGCTGCTACTATTTTCCAGGCTCAGAACTAGGTTTAGGAATTTCTTTTCCGTTTATCCTTACATCATAAGAAAGCCCGCCCGCTCTTACAGCATTATTCATTATATCCGCATAAACGGGTCTTAAATCCTGTCTGCATGCAAGAACCGAATCGTCTATTGTTCCACCGTGAAAGTCTACTGAACCAACTGCTCTTTGCTGACCCCGACAAGAACCTTCCAATTGACTCTCGCATTTTGAACCGCCCTCTACCCATGTTTGTATCCTTTTCCCTCTTTCGTCATCTGCAAAAGTTTGAAGGAATCCATCCAAATCAGGATCTTCTAGATGTATTTCTGGATCTGCTAAGGAAGGGTCCCACATAACCTCTATCCTGTTGTTCATTTTATTTATTTCAAGAGCTCTCTGCAAAGAATCTAAAAGTTCGTCTGTTGACTGCGGGTCACGTTCGCTCATAGCGATGCGTACTATATCAAAAATCCGAGGCTAATGCAATTATCTCGCAAGAGTTAAAAATTTAAATTTGTAATCCCCCTCTGTTAAATCCTGATCTACAATTTTGCGGCTGAATTCGGAATAATCCGGAAAAAAAGTATCTGCCCTGAAATCACCTTTTACAATTGTTAAATAAATCTGGTCTGCAAAAATTATCGCCTGGGAAAATACCTCTCCCCCTCCAATTATAAATACTTCTGTCTCTCCGGCTGCTTCTGCCATTCCAATTGCTTCTTTTAAAGAAGTGGAAATCTGGCAACCCAGGGAGTTATAGGAAAGATCATGAGTTAAAATAATATTTTTTCTGTCAGGCAATGGTCTTCCTATGGATTCAAAAGTCTTTCTTCCCATAATAATGGTGTGTCCTGTTGTAAGCTCTTTAAACCTTTGCAAATCTGCCGAAATATGCCAGGGAAGTTTATTGTCCTTTCCGATTCCCCTTTTTTCGTCAATCGCGGCAATAATTGATATTTTCATAAACTTAAACTGCTACCGGTGCTTTTATAGGCGGATAAGGATCATAATTTTCCAGTGTAAAATCTTCAAATTTAAATTTGGAAATATCTTTTACATTGGGATTTATTCTAATTCTCGGAAGCCTTTTTGGTTTTCTTTTAAGCTGCTCTCTTACCTGTTTCATATGGTTAGAGTAAATATGAACATCACCAAAAGTATGGACAAACTCTCCCGGTTTTAATCCTGTTACCTGAGCCACCATCATAAGCAAAAGTGCGTAAGACGCAATATTAAAGGGAACCCCTAAAAAAGAATCCGCACTTCGTTGGTACAACTGGACAGAAAGTTTTCCGTTATTTACATAAAATTGAAAAAGTGTGTGGCATGGAGGAAGTCCTTCTCTTTCTACTATATCATCCAATTCTGCCGGATTCCACGCAGTTACTATTAACCTTCTGGAATACGGGGTCTTTTTAATATCTTCTATTACCTGTTTTATCTGATCTACCTCTCCCCTTCCCTGCTTTTTCCAATGCCTCCATTGGACTCCGTAAACAGGGCCAAGATCAGCCCATTTTTCTGCAAACTTTTTATCGGTTTTTATTTTTTCTATATATTCCTCCTGAGTCAATGTTTTTTTTCCTTTATTTTTTTGCACGTAATATTTATACGGCCATTCATCCCAGATATGCACTCCGTTATCTACCAGATATTTTATATTCGATTCTCCCCTTAAAAACCACAAAAGCTCATAGATTATTCCTTTCAGAAACATTTTTTTTGTAGTTAAAAGGGGGAACCCTTTGGATAAATCGTACCTTAACTGCCTTCCAAATAAAGATTTTGTTCCTGTTTTTGTCCTGTCGTCTTTATATTTCCCGTTTTTTAAAATATCCCTTAAAAGGTCGAGATATTGTTCTTCCGCCCCTAAAGTTTTCATATTATTTATGGCCTGTTGAGCCGAATCCTCCCCGTGATTTTTGCGACATTTTGTTAACCTCAATAAATTCCGGTTTTTCTACTTTAAGGATAATGCCCTGACAAATCCTTTCACCTTTTTCTACAACTACGCTCTTTTTTGTAATATTTAAGACCGAAAGTTTTATTTCGTCCTCTTCTCCATTATAATCCGAGTCCACAACCCCTACTGAATTTGCAACAATTAAACCTTTTCTTAAAGGAGTTGAACTTCTTGAGAAAAGAAAAAACCCATACCCTTTTGGTACTTTGGCAATAATGTTAAGAGGAATTAACGTAACTTCAAAAGGCTTTACAATGACTTCTTCCCTTGCCGTCAGATCAAAACCGACGGAACCTTTTGTTTGATACTTTGGAAGAGGCAGATCTTTATCCAATCTTTTTATATTTAATTTCATAACATTATAAACTTTAAGCTTTATGAGCTTTTTTTGCGTTAGCCATTTTTGCTATTTTTTTAAATAAATCTTTTGTTACTTCATCAACTTCCCTGTCGGCATTTATTATTGCAAATTCTTTAACAAATTTTTCCTTAAGAAGATCATATGCTTTTTTTATTTTCTTAAGTTTTTCTTCGTTATCATAAATTTCTCTGTGTTTTAAACTTTTACCAATTCTTTTAAGAGAGCTTTTTATGGGAAGGTCAAGGAAAAATGTAACATCAGGGCTTAGAAACCTTGTATAAGGAGAAAGAACCGATAAAGCTGTTAGGTAATAGTTAACAGCCTGGGGTAAATCGGCAATACCGTAACAGACAGCCGACCAGAAATATCTGTCGGTTACTACAATCGTTCCCTTTTTTAACTCTTCTGTTATTTCTTCCTGGTGCATTGCCCTGTCCGCAGACATTAGATATTGTATGGAAACAGGAGGAACTTTTACTTTTCCCGACAAAATCTGTTCCCTTAAAAGTTTTCCTATAATCCCCCCCGTCGGTTCTTTTGTATAAATAGCTTTATAACCGTTTTTATTAAGAAGTTCAACAACTTTTAGCGCCTGTGTTGTTTTTCCGCTTCCGTCTATCCCTTCCAAGGCAATAAACCTTCCTTTATATGGGTTTCTTTTAAAATCTATATCAAAAGAAATATGATACTTCATAAATATTATTCTTTGAAAATAGACGCTGGAATCTGGAAAATAGATTTTGAAGCTAGAAAATAGAAGTTCGAACCTCTAACATCCAACTTCAAGCTCTAACCTCTAGCATCCAATGTCTATCATCAACTTATTATAACTCCTCCCTAATCTTACTCTCTCCCGGCCCTTTCTGGCCGGCATATTTCGCAGTTTTCTTTTTGTAATAAGGTACTTCTGCCGGGCTTGAAAGTTCTTCAAAAGAAATCGAACAAATTCTCATTCCAACGTAAAGCGCTACCGGCAGTTTTCCCATATTTGCCAATTCTAAAGTTATATGTCCCCTCCAACCGGCATCAATGGTTGCCGCTGTTGAATGAATTATAATCCCGAGCCTTCCAAGGCTTGATCTGCCCTCTAATCCTCCGACTAAATCATCGGGAATTTCAACATCTTCGACTGTTGTTGCCAAAACAAAATCTCCCGGCTGAATAATAAATGCTTCCTTTTCTTTTATTTTTATTTCTTTTGTAAAATCGGCCGTTGTCCCTTTTTTTGCGAAAGGGTCTATAAAAGCGTGGCGGCTGTGTTCAAAAACACGGAATGAATTACCCAGTTTAAGGTCAATCGAGCAGGAACCAAGTTGCGAGATAAAATCAGGGAAAGGTTTTATTTTTATTTTTCCCGTTTTGAGGGCCTTTTTTAGGTCTCTGTCCGACAGCAACATATTTTCTTGACTAGTCTACCATTAAGATATTTTTTTGAAAAGGGGCATTTTTGTATCCTTGACAAGGATATGCTATTTTACTATTCTAAAATTAATGGAAAACTCTTTAAAGAGGTTTCGTGAATTTATTTCTGCCCCCAGCCATACAAGAACCATTTCCGCATTGGTAATTTTAATCATCGCAGCAGCAGTCCCCCTTACGGTTTTAGTGGCCCAAAGACAACAGGAGATAAGACAGCATGCTGCCGGTCCATTTTGCGCCGGAAGCATGATATGTACTTCTGCCAATGACTTAAAAGTGACAACCGGCTGCTCGCCTGCTTGCGGAAGCGGATCCGTTTGCTGCACTAACATAGCAACTCCCGCACCGTCCGGTCCCTGTTCTAAAACAATTAACGGGAAATATGTTGTCGGAGGAGTTTGCAGTGGAAGTACGCTTTATACATGTAATGGCAGTGGTGGGTCAACCGGCAGCAAAACTTGCACTTATGGATGCCAGGTTAATTCAGGAACGTACGATACTTGCAAACCTGCCCCTACACCAAACTGTCCTTATTCCTGCAAATCAAGTAGCCTATGTATCTCAGCTAATGATTTACAAACCGTTCCGGGATACACATGCGGATCGGGAACTGTCTGCTGCAAGGCTGTGCCAACTCCGACCCCCACTCCTTCATGCACAGCTACGGCCGGTAATTATTGTACCTATAGCACATGTAATGCGGGAGACACTTCTGCAGCCGGCAGCTGCGGATCCATATATATGCAATGTTGTAAGAAAGCACCTTCACCAACAACTCCTCCCAACAATTGCGCTCCAAAGGGGGGACAATGCTACAAATATAGTTGTCCTACAACAGGAGGACCCTGGACGTTAACAGCCGATTCATGCGGTGCAATGACAGATTCGGCATGTTGCTTTCCGCCTAAAGTAACTTCCTGCTCTTCAGGACAAACTTTAATAAACGGCCAATGCTATACAACATGTACCGGCAGCTGTCAGGCAAGCTCATCTTATTGCAGTACGGGTTCTTACGGACCTTATAATTCCGCCGGAAACAGTTATTGCAATGCTTCAACAACCGGCGGACATCCTTATTGCTGTAATCCTGCCCCTGCACCAAGCAGTCCCTGTTCTAAAACAATTAACGGGAAATATGTTGTCGGAGGAGTTTGCAGTGGAAGTACGCTTTATACATGTAATGGCAGTGGTGGGTCAACCGGCAGCAAAACTTGCACTTATGGATGCCAGGTTAATCCGGGTACTTATGATACATGCAAAACTGCTCCTGCACCCACTCCTACCCCGACAGCAAAACCGACTTGCAATGCTACTCCTGCAAACTGTACTGCTTGTGTTGCTTCTCCCTCCAACGCTTGCGGAGCTGCCGGCGGTTCGAAAACCTGCACATATACAACATATAACGGCAGCACCAACTGCAATGCAATAACAAAAGTAAACTTGCAATGCCAGCCAAACTGCGCTTCCGGAACAGTTTGCAATTCAAGCAATATCTGTGTTGCACAGGCTACAAACAGTCCTATGCCTACCGGTTCCGGAACACCCGGCCCGACAGCATCGCCTGCTCCGGGAAGTACAATCCTTGCCCTTAATATTGGTATAGACGCAATAGGTTCTGTGGGAGATAACGAAAATCCAAACCCGAGTTCTTCCAATCAAAATCCGCTGCATCCTACAAGAAACGTAACGGTACAAGTATTTGACAGCAACAATAACCAGGTTTCAAACCAGATAGGCTCTATAAACTACAATGCCGGAACAGGAATATTTACAGGAACAGTTAATCTGGGAGTAAATTTTGTAAGCGGAAACTATACCGTAAAAGTAAAATCGGACGGACACCTAAGAAGACTTATCCCGGGCATACAAAATATAGCATCCGGACAAACAGTCCAGATGCCGCAGGTTAACCTTGTTGCCGGAGATGTTAATAATGATAATTATATAAATATTACCGACTACAATATACTCTTAAGCTGCGTCAACGACCCGGATGTTGCAAACGTAGATAACCATCAACTTTGCAACAGCGATGCTTCATATATTAACCTTTCCGACTTGGATGATAACGGTGTTGTTGACAAATTCGATTACAACTTATTTTTAAGGGAATACTCTGTCCAAAACGGAAATTAGGCTTTTGTTTGTCTTGACAAAAAGCTCCTTCTTCAACTATTCTAGTGTTAATGAATAATCCTTTAAAAAGGCTTATTGAATTTATCCAAACCCCCAGCCATACGAGAACCATTTCCGCAGTGGTAATTTTAATCATCGCAGCAGCAGTTCCCCTTACGGTTATAATGTCACAAAAACAGCAGGAAATAAGACAAAATGCGGCAACTCCAACCCCTTACGTCTGCAGCGCGGCAAATTGTTCAGGGCCGTCTGCCTGTGTTGAAAGCGGGCCTACATCATGCGAATTATATACAACCGGATGCAGAAACAACCAATGCACATATGGAGCCCACGCTGCCTGTACGGGATGTACTCATACGGCCACACCGACACCTGTTCCAACCGGACAGATTAACCCAACAACTGCTCCTACGCCTGTCCCCACTGCAGGAACATGTAAAGCCGGAACGGGAGGAGCAAGTCTTTCAAACTGCGGCGGTCATGCGTCTTACACTTGCGTAGCATGCGGACAATGCGAAGAATATACCTATAGATGCATCAATAACAACACCCAATGTGCAGCGGGCCCACATACACCTGTTGCTGCAAGCAACTGTACAAGCAGCTGTAAAACTACAGCACTTTGTTCATCTCCTTCACCTACACCCGCAGGACAAACTCCTTCACCTACACCCGCAGGACAAACTCCTTCACCTACGCCAAGTCTGGCGGCAGCTACTAATTTAATTCAGCAAACATATTGCGGAGTAGGCGCTCCTCCTCCGGGAAGCACGTCGGGAAATCAAATAAATGTTTCCACCACCTATTTTCTCTGGACAAGACCCCTCGACGGTTCTCCTGTTTATGTCACTTACATAAATAAAACCACAGGAGTTCAATGGGGACCTTATCTATATGGAAGCGGTACGGCAAACAGCTTCTATGCTCCACGGCCTGCGGGAGATACTACGGTTAAAAACCCTACGAATGGAGCCACATATACTTTTACACAATGCAGCGGAAACCAAAGCGGCACAGGTTATTCATGCGGATTCAGCTACGGCAATACTATAGAATGGTGGGTCACAACAACGGCCGGTGTACAAAGCCAGCACGTAACATATACTGCCGCATCTTGCCCGCCGGCATCTCCAACCCCGACTCCAACATCTGCGCCAAGCTGCGGAAATATCTCGGCTAACCCTTCAAGCGTACCGGTCAACGGAACCTCAAACGTTTCAATAAGCTGCAATAATGTGAATTATTACAATTGGACAACAACCTGTGGTTCGTATGCAAACCCCAATTCTGCTTCCACAGTATGGACAGCTCCCAATTACGGGCCTACAAGCTGCAGCGTAAGCGTTCAGGCTTGCGCCGATTCCTCCTGTGGCGCTGGAAGCGTAACGTCAACAACCAGCATTAACGTAACCGTTCCCGACTGCAACGGAAGCTCACAGGGCGTAGGAATTGCCGATTGCAGCCAGGCAGTTTGCCAACCGACACAGGTTAATGCCTGCGGAGTTTCAAGCGGAACAGAGACTTGTGTGTATAATACATATAATGTAAATAGTAACGTTTGCAACCCCCAAAATATCTCTAATCAATCTTGCAATGCTTCCTGCGCAAACGGGGTTGCGTGCTACAACAATGTGTGTCAAAATGCTACTCCAACACCGGCACCGAGCGGAAGTCCTTCCCCCACACCAACACCTGCTCCGGGAAGCACAATCCTTGCCCTTAAAATAGGGATAGATGCAATAGGCTCTGTAGGAGATAATGAAAATCCTAATCCAAGTTCGTCAAATCAGAACCCTTTACACCCTACAAGAAATGTAACCGTACAGGTATTTGACAGCAACAATAACCAGGTTTCAAATCAGATAGGCTCTATAAACTACAATGCCGGAACAGGAATATTTACAGGAGCTGTCAATCTTGGAACCAGCTTTACAAGCGGAAACTATACCGTAAAAGTAAAATCGGACGGACACTTAAGAAGAATTATCCCCGGTATACAAAATATAACACACGGACAAACAGTCCAGATGCCGCAAGTTAATCTTGTTGCCGGAGATGTTAACGGAGATAACGCTCTTAATATCACCGATTACAATATACTCTTAAGCTGCGTCAACGACCCGGATATAGCCAACGTAGACAACCATCAGCTTTGCAACAGTAATCAAAATTACGCTACTTTGTCCGACCTGGATGACAACGGAGCTGTAAACAAATACGATTACAACTTATTTGTGAGGGAATACTCTGTCCAAAGCGGAGACTAAGTTATCTTGAGGATGGACAGTGGATGCTAGATGTTAGAAATTGAAGTTAGATGTTAGAAAATTGAATTTTCAACATCTATATTCTAGCTTCAATATCCAATCTCCAGCTTCTATTGTCTATAGTCAAAAACTAATGCTATTGACTATTGATGATTGATTATTTATGATTTAAATAGTCAGCAATAAATAAATTACTTATGGAAAATAAACCTGTCCAAACGGTACAAACAAAAAAAGGTTTACCTAAACAAACACTAATCTTTATTACCTTTTTAATTGCCGTAACCATTGTCCTTCTGGGCCTTGCAGTTTATACGCAAAAAATAACCCCTCCGTCTCCTACCATATCCAACAAGGTAATCTTTCCTTCCTATGCTCATACCGATCTTGTTTTGACCGCTCCGGAAAAATCAGGATTAAATACATATTCAACAAATATTAATATCACAACAGGAGGAGACAAGGTCACGGCTGCCCAGCTTGAATTATCTTTTGATCCCAAAGTCCTTTTAAATGTCCAGGTGCAAACCGGCACTTTTATACAAAATCCTGTAGTTCTTCTTAAAAAGGTCGACCAACAAAACGGAAGGATTTCCCTTGCTATCGGAGTACCGCTTGGAGAAAAAGGGGTATCGGGTTCGGGAACAGTTGCCACGATAACATTTACAGAAGAACCATCTGCCACTGGAAGTACCGTGTTAGATTTCCTTCCCAAAACTGCAGTAACAGCCCAAGGGGTTGCTCAGTCCGTACTTAAAACAAGTACGGGAAGTTTGTTTTTTGTAAATCAGACAGAATCCCCTGCTCCGGCAAGCGGAACAACATCCGCACAGTAAAAAAAGCTTTGAAAAAATTTCGTCCTTTTAAGCACAAAAAAGTGGCAAACTGCAATAATAACTAAATTTCAGCGGCAATCCATTTTCCGTCTTCTTTTATTATAAACATCGGTTTTACTTCTAAATCCCCCGATACAAAATTCCTGACTTCTCTCGCTGCTACTTCTACATCTGACTTATGTTTTTCATCATCTACGGGATTCCCCGCACATTCCTGATGGCCATGAATAATTATACCTTTTGAATGGTGTTTCTCAACCGATATAAGAACTTTTTTCTTTAAATCATCCAGAAACTCTTTGGAAGGGTTATTAGCTAAAATTCCTACTATTCCGGCCTCGGTAATTGTATCTGCATACTTAACTCCATATCTTTTTCTTCCATACTCCGCAACAGGATCCTGAACCCTGCCGTCCATACAACCTATGCTTGTAAAAAATGTTTCGTTAATATCCGACATAAAAACAAATATACAGTATTAAAATTTTCTTTTCAATATTTGAAAAAATACCTTCAATACGGTATAATCTCAAACTTGTGGGCAACGGAATTGAAAGAGAAGAGTTTGTAAAACGTGTGGGAGGAGAACTCCTGCACCCAAAAGATAAAATCACAGCTGCTTCTTTATATGAAGACAATCATTCCCCCGAGGGAAAAGCAGGAAGAGGTATATGGGAACAAACCAGAAATAAATTTTTGGTTTGGACTTGTTCCGACTCACGGGTAATAGTACCAAATCCCACATCTACAATAGTTGTCCGCTCTTTAGGGGCCGGTATTGAAACCGAACTTTTTGGAGAATTAATTGAAAATCCTGACATTCCCGGCCTAATTATTTTAGGACACCATGCAGGCTTAGCGGAAGATAAAGGAACGAAAAAAAGAACTCTAAAAGGATGCGGCGCCCAAGCGGTAAAGGCAGAACATACCGAAACAGGAAAAACTCCACAAGAAGATGTAGAACAATGGGTATGCAACCACTTAGAACACTCCGACCTTATAAACCAAGTATCCTCCAAAGCAAAAGACGCCCTCTCAAAAATTAAAAGAAAAGTTTATATTGCCGGAGGCTCCGAAGACCACCTGGACGGAACAATTGAACTTTTCGCATTATTTAGTAAGGGTCAGACCGACCAATTTGCTGACCCGCATTTAAGCGATTTACAACTGCCTTCAAATTTACGCGAATATATCGCCAGATATTCGGCAGAACAATTTCCTTTAATGCATAGGTTTTTTGGGAGTCAAAGAGAAATTGATGACTTGCCACTGGCACAAAGAACTTTGGCAGGAGCGCTGAGAGAAAATTCCCAAATGGTACAAAATCCTGAAATGTTAACTATAACAACGGATATAAGACCAATAGAAATCAGATATCCTCATACTTGGAAACCTAACAGAATTTTTCAAATAAGTGTTCCCGGCAGAAAAATCAGGACGGAAGAAGGAATATTGGCAAACGAAGAACAGATTAAAGGGGTAATCGACCAGGTACATTATCCGATAGGTCATTTCTCTGCTCTTAGCACAATACTAATAACAACAGGAAGACTAAAAGATTCATTAAATATAGCAGATCATTTAATGACGCGTAAATGGTTTGAAAAATGGATTGCCGCAGGAAACCATCAATTGCTGGTTGGACAAATCAAGGACGGAGAGCTTGAAGATTTACCCCACACTTACGAAAAACCGGTACTTTAATTATGTGTGGGTCGTGATAGAATCGAACTATCTGCCTCTTCTTTATCAGAGAAGCGTTCTACCAGTGAACTAACGACCCTTATTAGCTTTAGATTCTTGTCCTAAATATCCTTTTTGTATTGCCCAAATAAGGCCTCTTTCAAAAACACCCATTATCGCAATTGCCGCAGCCGGATAACCAAGCCCTAAAGCGACACCTGCTATTCCTAACACCGCTTCGGCTTCGGTTACCCGCATCAGTTTTTTTCCTACTTCGGATACTTCTGAAAATTCCGGACCTCTTCCCATATATAAATTCTGTGCTGAGGCGCGAAGGGGACTCGAACCCCTGAATATCTGTTCTGCAAACAGCTGTGTTAGCCGCTTCACCACCGCGCCAAGAGCAAATAGCTGGTAGTTCATAGATAATTGTAGACTATGAACAATAAACCATCAACTATTTACCAGCTGAGTATATCAAAATAGAAGCTGATTTAAAAGTCAAAGACCCCGCTTTAGCGGGATTATCTATAAAAAGCCAGGATGTATAGGCCTACCGCTATACAAAAAATACCCATTATTTTAAATGCCGTTTTTAAATGGGTATGTTGTTCTTTAAATATTTCAGGGAACTTCTTTCCCAAAAATAAACCGGCAATGAACAAAAATAAATATTGACTCCCCTGAAGTGAATTAACCAAGGCAGGAGTAGCAAGAGAAACCGAAAATGTTATTAAGAGCTCGGAAGAACCCCCTGCTGCCTGGCCAACTATAAACAAAGCTCCCATTTTAGATTTCAAAGAAAAGTTTGACCCTTCATCTTTTGCCAAAATAATTTTTTTGCTTTTTGGGATTAATAATAAAACCAAAGCTAAAGGCATTAAAACAATCCTAGACCAAACTAAAACAGTAATAAAACTATCCATTAAAAATGCCTGACGCAAAATTATGTAAGAAATTGCAAAAAGGAAAGCCGAAGTAAACTCAAAAAAAACTTCATGCCTTCTTATATGCCCTCTCCATTCGAAAATTGTTAAAAACAATAAACCTAAAACCAAAATTAAAATAGCAACAAATTCTATCTGATTAATGCTTTTTGTAAATAGAGCTTCAAACATTAAAAACACGGGTATCAAAACTCCTATAACGGGAATTACTCTGCTTACCAAACCAACTCTTAAAGCTTTGTACATAAAATATAACCCACTGGTCCAGATTACAGTAGATAACGAAGCTATTAAGAATACGAAAAGACTGGGTATATGCGTCAAGGGTAAAAGAAGAAGGATGGCAAAGCTAAAAAGACTAATATAGAAAATATAAATTAAGGGGTCTTTGATTTTTGCCGTCAGTAAGAATTTATCTATTAATACCGCAACTCCATTAAAAAAATATGCCAACAAGGCAAAAGGAAGATAACTCATTACATTCTATTATATAAAATATCCACCAAAAAACCACCCGGATGGGTGGTTTTAGTAACGTATCAGAATAAATCTTCGTTCAACCAGAAAGTGGTAGGACACTGGATAGATTTTTTCCCGATTAGATCGGGATCAGGTGCTATCCGCACCTGGGTGTATGTACATTCCCACGCTAGTCATCAATAAAGATTTTAGCGGGTTGCCGTACCTTCTCTCTTTCCCCTTTTCCCTCTAATTACAAGGGAAAAGTTTTTTAGAAAGGAGGTGATCCATCCCCAGCTTCGGCTAGGGATACCTTGTTACGACTTAAGCCTCATCGCCGATCTCTATCTCCACCCCCGAAAGGATGTTCGATAGCTACCGACTTTGCTGCCTTGACGGGCGGTGTGTACAAGACCCGAGAACGTATTCACCGCGGCATTCTGATCCGCGATTACTACCGATTCCGACTTCATGAGGTCAGGTTGCAGACCTCAATCTGAACTGAGGCGAAATTTAAGGGATTAGCTTGCCGTTACCGGCTTGCAGCCCGTTGTTTTTCGCCATTGTAGTGTGT
>JAKALN010000016.1 GCA_021824155.1 bacterium
TGGATATATTTAAAAGTTTTGAAACCTCGATAATTCCATGCTGTTTAGTAGCCAGTGCGTGTGAAATTATTACATCCGTCATCCCTTTTTTCCATGAGGGGGCTTTTACGACAGCTATGGTTGAAATGGCAGACAGTCTTTTAATGAATTCTTCTGCCAGCTTAGGCTCTAACCCATGAGTCCAAAATTGCGGAGGCCCTTTTTTTAAATAGTTTTTAAGATGTATTTTTTCATTTCTTAAATGTCTTCCCGTGCCGTCGTCTCTGACTTCTATGTTTAAATTTTCCGCAATTTTTAGTATTAATTTGACGTCTTTTGTATCAATTAATTTTTCCCAGACGATTTTTTTTGATAAAGGCTCATAAATTTGAGCGCCTCCTATAAGAATGCAGGGCGCATTAATTTTTAATACATTTATGATTTTTTCTGCGTGCCAAAAAGGCCTTGACGTAGCAAGGCCTATTTTTATTTTATCGTGAGCTTTTAATACGCATTCTTTAACTCTTTCAGTCGGTAATGCGTCAGGGTCATTAATTATTGTTGTTCCGTCAACATCAAGCATCAAAGCTTTATAATGGTTGGCCCGGGAGTTATTAGAGGTTAATGATTTCATTTCTTTCTTCGCCTGTTGATACGTATTTAATTTTTACTCCTATTTGTTTTTCGATTTCTTTTAAATATTTTTTTGCGTTTTCGGGAAGTTCTTCATAATTTCTTATTCCTTTTGTAGGTTTCATCCAGCCTTTCATTATTTTATAAACAGGTTTTACCTTAGACAGAAAGTTTGTATCTCCATTAGTATAACCTGATTTTTTTCCGTTTAAGGAATATCCAGTGCATATTTTAATTGAAGAGAAATTATCAAGAATGTCCATTTTAGTAATGGCAACTTCCGTAAATCCGTTTATCTCGGCTGCAAACCGTATCAGTTCGGCGTCAAACCATCCGCATCTTCTTTTTCTTCCTGTTGTCGCTCCGTATTCATGGCCCTGCTCAACAAGTTTTTCTCCGGTTTCGTCCGTTAATTCTGTGGGAAAAGGTCCCGCACCGACCCTGGTTGTATAAGCTTTAGCAACGCCTATTATATTGTTTATTTTTTTAGGGGATATTCCGCATCCGGCAGTTGCTCCTCCGGAAAGAACTGTGGACGCTGTTACAAATGGATAAGTTCCCCAGTCATTATCTAAAAATACTCCCTGTGCCCCTTCTAAAATTATATTTTTTTTAGAATCGGTTGCTTTTTTTAAAATAGGGTAAGTTTCTACAACAAACGGTTTTATTTTTTTAAAGAATTCAAAGTATTGTTTCTCAATTTCTTTTTGGGAAAGAGCGTCTTCTCCAAGAGCCTTCAGTATTTTATTTTTTATTAGTAATTGTGTCTCAAGTTTTTGGGAAAATACATTTTTGTCAAATAAATCCCCAAGTCTTATTCCGTTATAACTCACTTTATCCGAATATGCAGGACCAATTCCTCTTCCCGTTGTGCCTGTTTTTGAATTACCTTTTGCTTCTTCATAAAGTTTATCCAGGAGTTTGTGGTAAGGCATAATTAAATTACACCTTGGTGATATAAAAAGTCTTCCCGTAAGCCCTATTCCCGACTTTTTTAATAATGCAATTTCGTTTATTAAAACTTCCAGGTCCAATACTACCCCATTTGCAATAATTGCCTTGGTGTTTTTATAAAAAACTCCCGAAGGGATAAGATGCATTGCGAATTTTCCGTAGTTGTTCTTTATTGTGTGGCCTGCGTTGTTTCCTCCGTGGTACCTGACAACATAGTCGGATTTTTCGGCGAGCACATCGATGATTTTGCCTTTACCTTCATCGCCCCATTGGGAGCCGATAATTAAGCTAACAGCCATAATAACCCTAGGAATTGTAACCTTTATTATTAGTAAAAGCAATAACTACGTGCTACAATACGCCTACGATGGACCAGGCTTCAGAAGTACGAGAAAAAATCGATATTGTTTCCTTAATTTCGGAATATATTCCTCTTAAAAAAGCCGGAAGAAATTTTAGGGCAATCTGTCCATTTCACAACGAAAAAAGCCCTTCTTTTATGGTTTCCCCGGAAAGACAAATATGGCACTGTTTCGGGTGTCAAAAAGGAGGAGACGTTTTTACATTCTTAATGGAATACGAAAATATTGAGTTTCCCGAAAGCCTAAGGGAATTGGCAAAAAAAGCCGGAGTTGAGCTTAAAAGTTATAAATTCGACAACGAAGCTTATTCGGAAAAAGAGAAAATATACCATTTAAATAAACAGGCATTAAAGTTTTATCAATACGTTTTATTAAAACATCCTCTTGGGAAAAAAGCACTTTCTTATTTAAAAGAAAAAAGAGGAATGAGCGAAAAAATTATAGAGACTTTTTCCTTAGGTTTTTCTCCTATTTCCGGTTCTTCGCTTTCTTCATATTTAATAAATAAAAAAGGGTATAAAAAACAGGACTTATATTTGTCGGGAATTTCTTTTGAAAACGGTGGCAGAACGGTTGATTTTTTCAGGGGGCGTTTGATGTTTCCGCTTACCGACCATAGGGGAAACGTGGTGGGCTTTTCAGCCAGAGTCCTTGAAGACAACGGGGACGGGCCGAAATACATAAATACAAAAGAAACCAGCGTTTATCATAAAGGAAGCCTTTTTTTTGGATTAGATATTGCAAAAGAAGAAATAAAAAAGCAGGAACAGGCAATTTTAGTCGAAGGAGAATTTGATGTAATATCCTGTTTTAAGGAGGGGATAAAAAACGTAGCCGCTATTAAAGGAACTGCTCTAACCGAAAACCAGGTGGCTCTTCTGTCACGCTTTACCCCAAAGGTTACTCTTTGCTTTGACATGGACGAGGCCGGTTTTGAGGCAACAAAAAGAAGCCTGCCTATTCTTGAAAAAAAAGGATTAACGACAACGGTAATAGTTATTCCCGGCGGAAAAGATCCTGACGAAGCGCTTAAAAAAGACCCGGCTTCATTCAAAAAAGCGTTAAAAGAAGACAAAGGGGTTTACGATTTTTTAATAGAAAAACTTCTAAAAGAAAATGATGCAAAGGGTGCTTCGGGAAAGAAAAAAATAACCGATGATCTCCTTCCTCTTTTTTCACAGATCTCCAATGAAATAGTTAAGGAGCATTATCTTAAAAAATTAAGCAAGGAAATAGACACGTCTTATGAAAGCCTTAAAAGAGAGGTTGAAAAAATGTCACAGGGGCAAAAAGAAGAGTCTGTAGCGGTTCCGTCCCAAGTCCAAAGGAAAAGAAGGGAAATACTCGAGGAATATATTCTTGCTTTAATAATTCAGGCGCCAAACGTAAATGATGCTTTGGAAAAAACAAACGAGGTCTTACCGGAATTTGCTTTTGAAAACCCTTCTTATCAAAAAATCATCGATTTTATTAAGAGTCTTGGAAAAAGTTCAGCTCTTGACGGACAAAAAATATCAAAGGGCTTGCCTAAAGAATTGGAAAATTCATTTGATGCCTGCTTTCTTCTTCCTTTACCGGTATTTGCCAATGAAGAAAGGCATCTTGAAGAGCTTGTCAAGGTTGGGAACGAATTGTTTGTTTTGGGATTAAAGGATAAGCTGAAAAAAGTTTCGGAAAAAATGAAAGATAATAAAAATCAGGAAGAATTGGAAAAGCTAAATAAAGAATTTTTAAAAATAACCTCTCTTTTACCAAAAACTTAATTGCGCGGGTTCCATTTATACGCATTAAGTGGTAGAATATACGTTACCTATGAAGCAAAAAATGCCAAATATTTTACAGGATATAGTTACTTCGGCAAAAAAAAGAGGATACATAACCCAAGACGAAATTTTGGGAATTTTTCCTCATCCCGAAGAACACATTGTGGAATTGGACCAGCTTTACGACAAGCTGATGAAGTCCGACGTAGATGTTTTTGAATCTGTTGCAGTTGACCAGGACAACGAAAAACCAATAGAAGATTTGGAAAAAGAGCTGGAAGCACTGACTGTTTTAACCGAAGGAACCGTCTCGGACCCTGTAAGAATGTATCTTAAGGAAATCGGAAGAATTCCCCTTTTGAATTTTGACCAGGAAATTGAGCTTGCCAAAAAAATCGAAAAAGGAAATGAGCAGGCTAAAAAAACTCTTGTAAATTCAAATTTAAGACTGGTAGTTTCCATAGCCAAAAAATATGTCGGAAGGGGGCTTACTCTTTTGGACTTAATACAGGAAGGAAACCAGGGTTTAATAAGAGCTGTAGAAAAATATGACTGGAGAAGGGGTTATAAATTTTCTACCTACGCAACCTGGTGGATAAGACAGTCAATAACAAGGGCAATCGCAGACCAGGCAAGGACAATAAGAATTCCGGTCCACATGGTAGAAAATATAAATAGGTTTTTAAGGGCATCGAGAAAATTAATGCAGGAACTGGGACGCGAGCCAACACCCGAGGAAGTCGCAAAAGCTTTGGATATAGACCCGGATAAAGCTTTGGAAATTATAAAAATTTCCCAGGAGCCGGCAAGTCTGGAGTCACCCGTTGGGGACGAAGAAGATTCCCGCTTGGGTGATTTTATCCACGATACTTCTGCACCTACTCTTTTTGACACGGCATCAAGAGAGCTTTTAAAAGAGCAGGTGGAACAGGTTTTATCAACGCTTTCCGACAGGGAAAAAAGGGTTTTGGAAGAAAGATTCGGGCTTAAAGACGGAAGGCCGAAAACGTTGGAGGAAGTAGGAAAAATGTTTGCGGTAACAAGGGAAAGGATAAGGCAAATCGAAGCAAAAGCCTTAAGAAAATTAAGGCATCCTTCAAGAGGAAATAAGTTAAAGGATTATTTAGGATAATATGGCTGAAATTTTAAAATATACTTTGCCCGATGATGTTTTCGATTTAGTCAGGCATTCCAGGCCTCCTATAAAAATTTTGGGTTCGCAAAATGGAGAGGTTAGCTACGCAATTCCTCCCCACGGAGCATCTTTTTTTGGGACAAGAGGATTGGAAAACGGAATTCTTGTTTTTTCCACCAAAGACGGTAAAAAGCCTGCAGAAATTGTCCGCGTTGATCCTCAGAAAGCAGCGGAAATAGATAGGCTAAGAGACAGCGCTTTAAGAGAAATTGGAATAACTCCCTTGCAGTAATTTCAGCTCCTCTAGCTGAACAATGAAATAATACTATGAAGAAGCATTGGTCACAGGAAGTCACCAAGCATAGTATAGCCTTAGACCTTGAGGAAGGTGTGTTTACCTGGGATGATCCTGTAAAAATTGCCAAGAGCCTGAAGCGATCCGCAGATACAAGCCTGCGGAGAAAAGGAACTTCTTTTCAGTCCGCAATGAGTATGATTAATTTTTATATAAATAGGGCCGGTAAGAATTTAAATCCAAAAAGAAAAAGAGTTCTCGAAGAAGCGAAGCTAGAACTTAGGAAGCTGTTTGATAAAAAAAGTTAGTTCTTGTAGGGATAGTAATACAATAAAACACTTCCCGAGCTACAGTTCTTTGTTTAATATATAAATTGCTCGGAATAAATAATCTCAAGGAGTAATTAAATTAAAGTTATTTGTAGAAACAATATTAGAAGATCCATCCGGGTAAGTCATTTTCCAGGTACCATTTATTCTGAAATTTAACTATCTTAATGGTTCGGCCGGAATTTGTTTTGCATATTCCATAGTCGGCTGTTCTTTTTAATAACTGAGCGCATCCTCTAAAGGTATAATAGTTTTCAAAAGTACTGTGTGCTTTTTGTAGAGTCAAGTATTGGCTTATGCCAAGCGCTAAAATTACGGCAACAACCAAAATTAAAGAAAATAATACTATTTTATTCTTTATAAATTTCATCACTCTTATTATAACAGAAGCAATCTAGGGATTTTTTATTGACAAAAATCTAAATGTCTGGTAAATTGCAATTAAGCGATGAAGCTCGCTTAGTCCGTTAGCTGACGGATAATGGCTTCTACATTTTGTAGAAGTTTTTTTTGTTTATGGCATATTCAAAATTACCATTGGGAGATAAAGCTCCCGAAATAATAAACGTCGTTGTTGAAATTCCAAAAGGAACTCACAATAAATACGAGTACGATGAGGCATTGGACGAAATAAGGCTCGATAGAGTCCTTCATTCTTCTGTTTTTTATCCTGTAGATTACGGCTTCATTCCCCAAACACGAGCAGACGACGGAGACCATCTTGACGTTTTAGTAATAATCTCGGAATCTGCTTTTCCCGGCTGCATTATTTCCGTTATGCCGATAGGCGCCTTGGATATGGAAGATGAGAACGGGAAAGATTACAAAATTGTGGCTATTGCGCAAAAAGACCCCAGAAACGAACATATAGAAAAAATTGAGGACTTGACGGAACATTTTAAAAAAGAGGTCCAGAATTTTTTCGAGACTTATAAGAAGCTTGAAAATAAATGGGTAAAAATTAAGGGATGGATCGGAAAAGAAGAGGCATATAAAATTATAAGAGAATCCAAAGAAAAATTTGATAAAGAAACACAATAAATGTTGTTTTTGATTTTAGGTTTAATTTTTGGGGCCTTAGGATGTTTCGCCGCTTTTTTCATAACCTACGAAGAATATAAACATCATTTTAACGATAAAAAAAAGATTTTAAAGCATAGCCTTGAAACCGGGGTTTTTGCATTTGTCGTATTTTTAGCAATTTCAATTTTAGTGGGGTTTGTATTCAGCATTAAATTCTGAACAGGCAATTACATTGTTGACAAATAAAAATTTGTTTTGTTATCGTTAATACATGGAAGAAAATCAACAATCGACGCAGGAAGCTCCTCAGGTTTTGCAAAATACTGCAACAGCATCTCCCAAAAAATCAAAACGAAAATATGTACTAATATCTTCTATCATTATTCTTCTTGTTGCTGCAATTATTGCGGCAGGAGGATTATTCCTAAAATCTCAGGGAAAACTCCATTATTTTATCCCCGGTGGACCACAGAGCTCTTTTAATTCCCAACAAAACTATAATCAAGCCATGCAAGAGTTGGGTTGTAATTCCCAGGCATCTTGCATGCAAGCATGCTCAAAGCCTGAAAATGCAAGTAAGTGCCAACAGTTATTCCAACAGTTTGGCTCGCCGGGAAATCAACAGGGCCCCTCGGATGTTGCTTTAGCCGGCAATAATGGCGATACTACGACGGTAGACTTGCCTTCTTGCCAGGGAAATGCTCTTTTTGACCATCTGCCGACAGACGCTAACTTCTTTACGGGTGTCGAACCGCTCGGACATATGAACGGAGAACATGTTCTGCCGGACCAGGCAGACCATGTATACATCAATTTAGTGCCCGGAGGAAACGGCGCCGGTCAGCTTACCAATGTTTATGCGCCGGGCAATGTGACTATTCTTCAGGTAATGAAAAAATCAAACTATATAGGAAATAACGGAAATGTAACGGACTATATGCTTGAATTCTCGCCATGTAAAAGCGTTATTTTTGCCTATGACCATATACAAAATCTCAACAGTAAAATCTTGGATGCGCTCAACGGAAAGACTCCTGTGTGCCAACAGGGCGGAGTTCATATGTCCTGTACCTATGCGGACTTGTCCGTGCCGCTTGTAAGCGGAGAGAAAATCGGTACCGCAGGAGGACCGTCCACCTTTTCTCTGGCATTTGATTTTGCGGCAGCAGACATCCGCACAAAACCGCTGACATTTATTGACTCCAGCCCCTCTGTCCAAACGGGCATGACGGGCAGCAGTTATTTACATGCAGTGTGTCCTCTTGATTATTTTACGAATTCTCTCAAAACTACGCTTTACGGTAAATTAACTATTAAAAATGCCGGAGCAAACGGCATCCCTGCTTGCGGAACTACGATGCAGGATAAAGCAGGGACAGCCCAGGGCAATTGGTATCATCAGGGTTCTACCAAATCTTACCAGGGGCTTAACATTCAAGGTTCACTTGCCATTGCCCATTCAAATCTTGACCCGAGTAAAGGAGTAATTAGTGCGGGGACAGACCTTATTCCCAGTAGCGATTTGGGCGCACAAATACTTTTTACTCCTCAAGAAAACGGTTACATTAACCGTGAGCCAAGCCAAATCATACCCGATGGCCACACCTATTGCTTCGAAGGCCCCCTGCTGACAGGAGGAAACGGCGGAGAAGGACACGTGGATATGCAGTTTGAAGATTCTACAACGCTTAAAGTAGATTATGGTAACGGCGCCTGTTCGGCAAACCCTACACTAACCAATCCGCTAATATATATCCGTTAGAATTTTTATATATAGCATTGCTCCCCAAGTCCAGAATCATATAACGGCAAAAGTAATAGAATCCTTGCAAAATTTAAGCTATATCGGAGAATTAAGACAAAGATGAGAGGAGATACAAAAGCTACAAACGAATCCAAATATTGTTCCTGATTAGCTTTCCAATAGCTTTTTCATTCCAGCTAACATTGAGTCCCACATCTCTTGAGAATGCTTGCGGTCTTCTTCAGTTGAATTATTGTCCTGAGACAACAAAACATGCGTATTTTCCCCTTCACGAGACAAGTCATAAGTAAGTGTATGATAGTTTTCCTGCACATCTGGAACCCCTGAAAGAGGGCTAAAATGAGTACATTGAAATATTTTCTCAGGTACTATCTTGAGAATCACGCCTTTATCCTCATATGGTTTCCCTTGCCAAATACCTTTCCAGACAATTGGACTATTCTCATTCCAGTCTGAAACGACTTCTGTCCCAAACATATACTGTTTAATTATTGAAGGAGTAACAAGAGCTTCCCATACTTTTTCAACAGGAACATTAATCGTAATCGAACTTTTTGCAATTAAATTTTCTGTCATATTAAGTTGAAGTATAGCAGATTAAAATCCGAAGAAATCCGTAGAAATGCTCCGCGACTAGTTCCACAAGGGGATCCAGGATTCGCTTCGCTCATTCCCACAAGGGGACTAACTTCTGCGAAGTGTCGCATGAGACTCGGCTAAAACCGAATTATATTCTGTCAGAGCATAAAAAAACCACCGCTTCGGGTGGTCATTTTATGCTCCGCGACTAGGACTCGAACCTAGAACCTTGTCGTTAACAGCGACCTGCTCTACCATTGAGCTATCGCGGAATGTAGATAGAATTTTACCATTAAATCTAAGAGAAATAAAGAATCTAATAAGAATTGATTAAGCAACTGCAAAAACAGTAATGGGGATAGGGGTTCCCGTAAAAGGTACCTCATCAAAATACACATTAAAGGGTAAGGGTTCTGTAATTTTTTGTTTGCGTGTTGGTGAAATAAATCTTACCTCAATGTTTGGATCGGAAGGTATATAAATATTTGGGAAAACAATATTCGGATCCAGAGAATTTAATATATTCGCAAGCAAAACGGGGTTTCTCCTGAACTGGTCTAAAGTATTCGAAATTCCATGCATTTTTTTGATTATTCCGTTTGCTTTTCCGGATTTAAACTCCGATAGTCCGCGTAAAGCAACTCCATCCCCGGACGGAGCAAACCACATGCTATCCATTCTTGCCTCGTCCGCCCATCCGGATTTCCCTAATACCCAGTCAATATAGTGAGGGCCCAGTAAAAATGCATTGGGGTACATATCCATTAAGTATTCAAAACAGCTGTCTTCATATAATTGTTGTTTGGTTTTTCTTTCTACTTCGATGTCCATTGCTCTTGGAGTTTTTGGATTTGGAAAGTAAATAATTCCAGGTAGAGAAGGGTCCCTTTCCGGGGTTGCTGGAAGTTCTGGTGCGGGGCTTCTGCCTAATTCAATCATCTCCGATTTATAAAATAATAACTTAAAATAAGGAGTTTTTACAAGATGCAAATTAAGAATTTGAACAATGATATAATTTCCTCATGGATAAGAATTCAATTATCAAGCAAACGCTGAATTATGTTGAAAGTACTCTTTTGGGGGAAGGATCGGGTCATGATTTTTGGCATGTTTATAGGGTCTGGAAAATGGCACAGCATATAGGAAAAAAAGAAAAAGCGGATATGTTTGTAGTAGAACTTGCCGCGCTTTTACATGATATCGCCGATTACAAGCTTTACAAAGGAGATGAAGAAATAGGCCCAAAAACGGCAGCCAGGTGGCTTAAGAGTTTAAAAGTTGACGATAAAACAATAGGGCACGTATGTCAAATAATGAAAGACGCAAGTTTTAAAGGAGCAAAAGTAAAAACGCAAATGAAAACGCCGGAGGGAAAAATTGTCCAGGACGCAGACAGGCTGGACGCTTTAGGGGCAATTGGTATTGCAAGGACATTTGCTTTCGGCGGACATATGGATAGGGAAATTTATAACCCCAATGTTAAACCTTATATGCATAAGTCTTTTGAAGAATACAAAAGCGGAAAAAGCCATACAATAAACCATTTTTACGAAAAACTTTTATTATTAAAAGATTTAATGAATACCAAAACCGCAAAACAAATTGCGCTCGGAAGACATAAGTATATGGAAGAATTTCTTAAAAAATTTTATCTTGAGTGGGAAGGTAAAGAATAAGGTTTTTATAGTTTGACACTACATATTGTATATGCCATAATTTTTTTATGGATGATGTAAGTGCTCAGCAAAGTCCAGCGCCTCAAACACCGCCAAAAAATCCAAATACCTTATTTACTGTTTTTAAGTACGTAACTATAGGAACGGGAATTTTGGGCATAGGTTTTTTAATTGCCCTGGGGGGATATTTATTTGCTACAAACAACCGGAAAGAAATAATTCAAGCTCCAACACCTGTTGCTGTAGAAACTCCCGCTCCGGTTGCGACACAAACACCCGTTGCTTCTGCCTCGGTTGAAGATACAAACGTTCCAAACCAGAAACGTTATACCAACCCCGGTCTTGGAATCAGTTTTATATTCCCTTCAAAAGTCGGTCAGGATACGATTGGCGTAAAAGAGGCGGGCAACAAAATTTATGTTTATAATACAAAATATCCTTATATCCAGGGACAGTATGTAGAAGTATTTCAAAAATCTCCACAAGATTCTCTTACCAAAGCTTTACAAAAGCAGTTTTTAACAAATATTTCCCCGAACGATTGTTTTGTCAAAGATTCAAAAGCGGCTAATTATTCATCCCCGTATGAAGTAAAAATATTAGGTTACCCGGTTGACCAAAATTCAGATATACCAAGCTTTGCACAGCCTAATAAATGCCCAAGTCCTTACGCGGAAACAAACGGAATAGCATATTTTTTGGGAGATACAAATCATCCGAAAATTTTTCTTTTCCTAAGCATCGGGCAATATATTTTTCCCCTTGATGCACAGAGTACCAAGGGCTGGCAGAATACGATAGAATTTACCAACTAAATCTTTTCCCTGGGCGCTTTCTTTTGATATAATTATTCAATGGTTTCCGGGACTAAACTCAAGAAGAAAAATAAGAAACAGACTTTAAAAACACCTTTTTCAAAATTTCCCCCTTTTTTTGGAGTGATCTTCGTTGTTTTGATTTTAGTTGTTTTCGGATTTTACGCAATAATCCGGGCAAACCAGGTATTTGCAGCTAATTTCGCAGATAATATACTCAGGCCTGTTATAGGAAATAAAGCAACCATTAATATTGAGGCAGTTTTTTTTGGCTTAGAGGACCATGTTAACCGGGTAAAATATTCTTTTGTAAAATCTGACCCTTCCCAGTTTACCCAAGTTTATACGGCAGTCAGCCAGCCGGCAGACAATTTTTTGCAGCTGGATCTTAAAAAAATATCTTCTTTGTTATATTTTCCCCTTTTTGCGGGTGAAGATGAATGGACTCCGATATATAACGGAACATCGGAGGCTTTAATGGCAAAGACATTTGTAAGGCCGGATCCTCAAAGGTCCTATGCGTTTGCTTATCTGGTTAAGATGGATATGAATAATCTTCTTCTTTCTTCGGTTGCCGGAATAAATGAACCCGGAGGAAAAAACAACCCCGGTCCCGGAAAAATCCCTTCGGTCGTTCAAAAAAGCAATAATTTAGTGGCCGCTTTTAACGGAGGATTTCAGGAAAAAGACGGACACTACGGAATGATTGTTAACGGAAAAACATATCTTCCCCTCCAAAAAAATCTGGCTACTCTGGTTATATATAACGGCGCAAAACCTAAGATTGTAAATTATACAGGACAGGATTTGGGACAAAACGTGGTTGGCATAAGACAAAATGGGCCTATGCTTTTGGAAAATTCAAAAGATGTTACATCTTCAAACGCGTGGAACATGCAGACTTGGGGGCTTACTACAACAAACTCTATGTACACTTGGCGTTCGGGAATCGGCATAACAAAAAACGGAAACCTGATTTATGCAGCAGGCCCTTCTCTTGTCCCCCAAACTCTAGCCGCAGCCCTAAAAGCGGCAGGAGCGGTTGACGCTATGCAGCTGGATATAAATCCCGTGTGGGTCAGGTTTATAATATTTACCCCTTTGGGTAACGGTTTATATAACTACTATCCCTTAACTAAAGATATGACAAATGGAGGATACCAGGACCTTACGGGATATCAAAAGGATTTTTTCTATCTAATTAAAAAATAATTTGAACCGTAATGCTATAATAATCTTCTGGTGAAAAAAACGGTAGGCTTATTTATACTGGTACTTTTTATAGTTTTAACCGTTGAGTCTTTGTATATAGCTAATCGGACGTGGGTTGTAAAACAAATAGCTCCGGTTAAAACTCCGATTCCGACGCCTTTAAACGCATATACTTTTGAAAATTTAAAAAAAGTTAAATTTCCGCAAAATAAAATAACCTTCGGACACGTTGTCAGCGAAAACAAAGATTTTATTTCTCAAATGTTTTATTATTCGGTTCCTAAATTTCCCGGAGGAAGTATTATGGACAAAGTAAGCGGGCTGGCTAATGTTCCGAGAAAGCCCGGAAATTACCCCGTTATAGTTATGTTTCGCGGTTTTGTTCCGGATGACATTTATAAACCGGGGGTGGGTACCCAACCGGTAGCGAATATTCTTGCCCAAAACGGTTATATTACTCTTGCGCCCGATTTTTTAGGATACGGAGAATCGGATAGGCCTTCTAATGATCCCTTTGAGAACAGGTTCCAGACATACACGACCGCGCTGGCTCTTTTGTCCTCTTTGCCAACCATAAATGAAGGATTAAGCGCAAGCTATTCAGGCAGCATTACCGCAGATTTAGAAAAAACCGGAATTTGGGGGCACAGTAACGGAGGACATATTGCATTATCGACGCTTGAGATTAGCGGCGGTTTATATCCGACTGTTCTTTGGGCTCCGGTTTCCGCTTCTTTTCCTTATTCCATTTTATATTACACCGATGAATCCGATGATCAGGGGAAAGCCCTTCGTAAAACTCTTGCAAGTTTTGAGACAATCTATAATACCGATCTGTTTTCCCCTACAAATTATTTAAACTGGATTAAGGCCCCTATGGAAATTAATCAGGGAACAGCCGACCAAGAAGTACCTTATTGGTGGTCGGATAACCTTACCTCAACTTTAAAAAAAGACAAGGTGTCGGTGAATTATATAATTTATCCCGGAGCAGACCATAATATGCTTCCTGAAAATCTTTGGTCAAATGCGGCTTCTAATACATTGGATTTTTATAATAAGGAATTTTTGGCCAAATAAGCTATAAAGATTTTAATCTTCCAACTTTTGTGTTGTTATTAAAAACATATTCATAGCCTTTTTTTACGGTTAAGATATTTGTAACATTATTAATATTGTTGAATGCAAGAGTTGCCGAACCGGAGGCAACCGTTACGATTATTTCTGTTGAATCTTTATCCACGGAAACAGTGCAGGTTCCTTCAGTTGGATTTATTAACAGGTCCAGCGCCCTTATACTTATCGGTATATTTCCGTTTTTATCGTATATAGATAAACCTTGTTTTTGTTCTACAACAACATTTGCGGGAAGAGTCTGGATAAAATTTATTTGTGTATTGGGAAAAACCGTAATTTCTCCAACTCCCGGAAAACTTATTACCGCATTTCCGTTATTTTGCGCATCAATTTCTTCACCCTGCTGCAGTTTTACAGGGGAGCTTATCAGCGTCGCGTAGTTAGCGGTTCTTGATTGCCATGCTATATTTCCCGATACCGATGCCACTTCTCCTATTAAAGATTGATCGGGCGCATTCTCTATAGAAAATAAGGTTTTTGGAAAGAACGGTTTTAGTAATTGGCTGTCTCTTGGAGATTCCCATAAATAGCCAAAAATGACTAATATCGTGCTTATTGCTATAGAAAAAGTAAATAAAATGATTTTTTTTACCATAAAATTTATTTGTTTTTATAAACCTTTAAGGGGTCTAAAATTGAATTTCCTTCGTATCCCAAAGCCCAAAGAGCCAGTCCCTTAAGCTGAAATTCGTTTATAAAATTTATTTTCGCTTCTGTCGAGTTTTTATCCGGGTAAAAAATTGTATGATAATCTTTTGAATTTTGGTCAAAATAAGAAATATAGTTTTCGTCCGCTTCTTTATCCAGTGTTGCGCTGCAGCTTGCGCAGGAAGACAAAAGTTCTTCGGCCCTTTTATTACTTGCGACAACTCCGGTATTTGGGATAATCGCCGAGCGGGGAGTTTGGTTAAGCGATTCCCATTCATATCCGTAAAGCGGAATCCCTAACACAAGTTTTTGGGGAGAAATTAAGTCAAGACTTTTTTCGATAGCTGCCGTAACATCGTATTCCGACATTACCCCGGCCCCATTAAGAGGAGCGACCGGTCCTGTAACAAAAGAACTTGTTGAATGATAGTCATAGGCCATAAGAATAATATTATCCGCAATTTTATCCATAGCTTTCGGATCAATTAGATTATTTCTTATAACATCGGTCGGGCTTATCTCAACGGTTAGCGTCTCATCGTTTGCAAGCTGTTTTCTGACTTCAGTCACAAACTTAGTAAAATTTTCCCGGGCTGCGGGTGAAGCGCTTTGGGTATATTCTATATCAAGGTTTATGTCCGAAAACTTATATTTTTCTATTAGTGGTTTTAAATCGGAAATAAGATTTTTTGCGTGTAATTCCGGTTGGCTTATTAAGCCATTTATAGAGCCTACGTCTCCGCTTGCTACCATTAAAGATAAACTTACATTATTTTTCAGTGCGTTGTTAAAAAAAGAGTCAAGCCGGCCAGAGCGTAAAGCATTCCATCCGGGTTCTTCCTGAGTGGGGTTTAGTAACTTTTGGATGTTGCCGTTTTGGTCCACCCTAAGCCCAAAGTAGGAAAGAGTAGTTATATATTTTGAATAGTCGCTTTCGGCTGTATTTAAAAGCCAGTAAGGTAAAAACCCTATAACTACTTTTTTTGGGGCCAGGGGGTTAATTATGGAGGAAGTATTTTTAGGAACTAAAAAATTAAAAATAAATAAAACCCCGAAGAGGAGCCCGAGTAAAATTCCGAATATTATTATTGCGAGATTTTTTCCCACAAGTTATTTTACCATTAATAGTTTAAAGGAGGTTTAAAATCGTATTCTTAAGGCTTTTTACGCTGTAATACGTTGCAAAGAAAAAAATTAATGCCAAAAGCTCATTTGTTAAAAAAAGAAAACTTAGAAAAGAGTTTGATAAATAAATAGTAACGGCGGAATATTGAAAAATTATAAAACCTCCCATAGAAAGAAGTGAATCAAAAAAATCAATATATCTGTCTTTAGCGCTTGTCATTCCCGCAAATATCGCAATACCCAAAATTATAAGGATGGAGATGGAAAGAGGTATAGGGAGCTGGTCGTGGACAAACGGAAGGTTAATAATCATTATTATTCCGGCAATTATAAAAAGTTTTCGTACATTATCTTCAGGCACCGGAATTAATTTTTTCCCGTAGCTTGTGAATACATCTACATGGTTTGCCATTAGCCTAAGTATAGCCTTAAAAAATTTATTGTCAAATTTGGTTTAAGCTAGTTGTGTGCGGTCCCTCTTCTGGGCCCCCTTCTTCTTTTAGCGAATTGGCCTTTACCGAGTGTTTTCCTTTTTGATTTTGCCATTTTACCTCCTTTATATATTCTACCATTTTAACTCTTTCAAAGTATGCATAAAATTTGATTGGAGGTGTATAATTTATTGGCTAAAGGATATGAATAAAGACAAAATTTTACGGGAACAGCTTTTAAGTCTTTTAAAAGGAGGAAATGCCCACATGACCTTTGACCAGGCCGTGGAGGATTTTCCTTTAAATAAAGTAAACGATATTTTTCCTAACGGAACATATACGCCGTGGCATTTAATAGAACACATAAGGCGGACACAAAACGATATTTTGGAATTTGTTGTTAGTCCTGAATATAAAGATAAACATTGGCCGGAAGATTATTGGCCCAAAGATTCGGAAAAAGCTTCTCAAAAAGAATGGGATGAAACAATCAGATTATTCCACAAAGACCAAAAAGAACTGGAAAAAATAATTTTAGATGAAAAAACAGATTTATTTAAAAAAATTCCATGGGGAGACGGACAAACAATACTTCGCGAGATACAATTGGCCGCCGACCATAACGCTTACCATATTGGAGAATTTGCGATAATGCGCCAGGTCATGGGAACCTGGGGCAAAAACCACTAATACATAGCCTTTGACAGGAGATTATATAAAGCTGCAAAGAAAGAAAAAAGTATTAATGTCTGTTGTAAAGCATAAAGAATATTAATAAGACCGTTGAACAAGCGGCAATTGCAGAGCCGAATAGAAATGGGGCGGAAGGATTGATTTTATCCCACAAAAATCCCGCGATTACACTTGCGGGTAAAGTTGTTAGTCCTATTAAAGAATTATAAATACCATACGCTTTTCCTCTGTGTTCGGAGACGACCAGGTCTGCAATAAAAGCTTTTGCCACTCCTTCGGTTGTCGCATAATAGATTCCGTAGAAGCCAAATAAGAGCCAAATTTGATAAGGAAGGTTGGTAAAACCAAATCCTAGATATGCCAAGCTGTAGCAAATCCATCCCAATATAATTACTTTTTCCCTGCCAATTTTATCGGATAAACTTCCCAGGGGGATAGATGCCGATGCATAAACAAAATTAAATAAAGCATAAACCAAAGGAATGGCTAAAAGTGTTACCCCTACGTTTTGGGCCCTTAATATAAGAAAAGTATCGGAAGAGTTTCCAAGAGAAAATACCAGTACAATAGCAAGAAATATGTAATATTTTAACGGAAGAGAATATTTGCCGTTTGTTTTATTTTCCGATTTTATATTCGGAATTTCTTTTACAAAGAATGTCAAAATCAAAAGCGTAAAAACAAGGGGTACGGCGGTAATAAGGAATATATAGTGATATTTTAAGGAATTATTGCTAAGTAAAAATAAGAGGACAAATAAAAATAAAGGGCCGGCCACAGATCCAAAAGTATCAAGGGCTCTTACTATCCCAAATCCTTTCCCTCTTGTCCCTGTTTTTGTAGATCCGGCTATTAAAGCATCTTTGGGAGTATCTTTAATTCCTTTTCCTATACCATCTAAAAATCTTAGAAATAAAACTCCGTAATAAGATGTTAATACTGCAAGAAGTGGCCTTGCCGCCATCGAGAAAAAATATCCTAAAAAGACAATGGGCTTATTTTTCCCAAACCTGTCTATTAAAAATCCAGATACTAATTTAAATATACTTGCACTGCTGGTTACCAGTCCTTCGGTAAGCCCAATAAATTCCTTGTTAAAGTGAAGTATATTGGCAAGATAAAGCGGAATTATGGGGACGAAAATATCCTGGCTTATCCCGCCAAAAAAACTTAGCAGGCCGATAAAAAAAACGTTATTTGAAAGTCTTTTTTTTAAACCCCGCATAAATTTATTATAACTCAATCAGAAGATTTCTTTTTCGTGGATAAGTTTGAAAAACTCATAGTTAAATTGTGATTTTTCTATCCTTTTTAAGAATCTTTCCCAATCCTGATGCTGTGTTTTGTGTTCTTTTAATGCTCTAATTTTAATATTTAAAGTTTTTTCTATATTAACAAGGGTTGTTATATCTTTATCCGCTGTCCCCAAGATTTTCCCGAAAGCGCTATAACCCAGGCCTTGTTTTTCAAACTGTTTAACAAAGCTTCTGGGCATTGCGGTATGGTAAAGTTTTACGTGTTTATCAACCAGGTCTTTATATTTAAAGAATACATTTGTAGAAGCTCTTCCTATTGCCTTATGATCCGGATGATTTGACGCTCCGGTTCGGTCAAATGTTACTATAACGTCGGGCTTTTCTTTTTTAAAGATGGACATAATTTTATTTTCCAAATTTTCGTTTCTTGCGTATCTTAATTTTCCGTCTATAAATCCTAGGAAAAATATTTCGGAAATTCCGAGGATTTTTGCGGCTCTTCTAAGTTCCTGCTCGCGGACTTTCGGAAGTTCTTCCATAGTTGTTATGGGAGGATTTCCGGGTTGGCCGACTTCTCCTCGGGTAGCGGTTATTAGTTTTACCTTGTGTTTTGCGGCAGTTAATTTGGCAATTGTACCTCCGCTTGAAAAAGTTTCGTCGTCCGGATGTGCAAAAACGAATAAAAATTTCATAGGAAAATGATTATACAACTTTTTTTTATTTGTTGTAAAATATTTAGACGCTTATGAAATTATATAATACGCTGACTAGAAAAAAAGAGGATTTTAAACCTATTAAAAGCAAAGAAGTAAGCATTTATGTGTGCGGAATTACCCCTTATGATACAACTCATTTGGGACATGCATTTGTTTATGTTTCTTTTGACGCATTAATCAGGTATTTGAATTATAAAAATTACAAAATAAATTACACTCAAAATGTTACCGATATAGATGACGATATTTTAAGAAAAGCAAAAGAAGAAAATAAGGACTGGAAAGAAATCGGAAAATTTTGGACAGATAAATTTTTAAACGACCTCAAATTCTTAAACGTTTTACCTCCAACCAATTATGTAAAAGCAACAGGTTCAATAAAGAAAATAATAGAAATTATAGAAGAGCTAGTTAATAAAAAAATTGCTTATGAAAAAAACGGCAACGTATATTTTGATGTAAAAAAATTTAAAAAGTACGGTGAGCTTTCCAAGTATACTGAAAGTCAAATGATTCTAATCTCAAAAGAAAGAGGAGCAGATCCGAACGATCCATTAAAAAAGCAACCCCTGGATTTTATTTTATGGCAGAAGAGCAAAGACAAAGAGCCGTTTTGGGAAAGTCCCTGGGGAAACGGCCGTCCGGGTTGGCATATAGAATGTTCCGCAATGATAAACCAATATTTAGGAGATAGAATAGATATCCATGGAGGAGGAAGGGATTTAATTTTTCCTCACCACGAAAGCGAAATTGCCCAAAGTGAAAGTTATACCGGCGAAGACCCTTTTGTTAAATACTGGATGCATATTTCAATGGTAATGTACGAAGGGGAGAAAATGTCTAAATCTTTGGGAAACCTAATTATGATTTCCGAACTCTCAAAAAAATATTCTGCCAACTCAATCCGCTGGCTTCTTCTGTCGCACCATTACAGAGAACCGTGGGAATTTGATTATTCCGATATAGAAGAAGCACAGGAAAAAATTTCTTTAATCAATAAGTTATTGAATAATTTTTCAGGTGCCAAACCGGATATAAAACTTCGGGAAGAGTTCGAGTCGTTTTTGGATGATGATTTTGATACTCCTAAGGCTTTGGATTTACTATTTGGCTTGGCAAAAGTTGAAAAACCCGACGTAAGTTTTATAAAAAAAGGTATGGATACCTTAGGTTTTATCCTCTAATTTTCTGTTATAATAATTCAATGGACTCTTCGGGAAATATAATAGATGTAAAAAATTTAGTAAAAAGATTTAAAGATTTTACAGCAGTAAACGATATAAATTTTACTGTTGAAAGAGGAGATATATTTGCGTTTTTAGGCCCCAACGGAGCGGGTAAGACAACAACCATAAAGATGTTAACTACCCTTCTGAACCCTTCTTCAGGAAATATAGCCCTGGACGGCATTGACGTTGTTAAAGATCCTGAAAGAGCAAGAAAATCTTTTGGAATAGTTTTTCAAGACCCAAGCCTTGATGATGAATTAACCGCCAGCGAGAATATGGAGTTCCATGCCGTTTTATACGGTATAGATAAAAAAACACGGAAACAAAGAATGGAGGAGCTTTTAAATTATGTCGAGCTTTGGGACAGGAGAACAGATTTGGTTAAAACATTTTCCGGAGGAATGAAAAGAAGGCTTGAAATCGCAAGGGGATTATTACATCACCCGAAAATTCTTTTTTTAGACGAGCCAACTTCGGGACTTGATCCCCAGACAAGAAATCACATATGGGATTATATTCAAAAACTTAACAAATCGGAAAAAATTACGGTTTTTTTTACTACCCACTATATAGAAGAGGCAGATAAATACGCTTCGACAATTGCCATTATGGACCATGGAAAAATAGTTACAAAAGATACAACTGCCGAGTTAAAAAATAAGACAAAAAGTAAAGACTTGGAAGAGGCATTTTTAAAGCTTACAGGCAGTAGTATTAGAGATGAAGAAGCAAGCGGTGTTGATCAGCTTAGGGCTCATAGACGCGCTTGGGGAGGAAGAAGGTAAATGAATGCGGTTTATATTCTTTGGAAAAGGGAAATAATTAGGTATTTTCGCTCAAGAGCAAGGATCGTGGGATCCTTAGGCCAACCCCTGTTATTCTTAATTGCGTTGGGTTTCGGGCTTGGTCCAGTATTCCAGAAAGCAGGACAGGGAAATTATTTTGAATTTTTAGGTCCAGGAGTTGTTTCTATGGGCATACTTTTTACTGGAATTTTTGCAGGAATTCAGATAATCTGGGACAGACAATTCGGATTTTTAAAAGAAACACTGGTTGCTCCTGTTACAAGGTTTGAAATAATGCTCGGAAAGGCATTGGGAGGAGCAACTGTTGCATTTATGCAGGGAATAATAGTGTTTATTTTAACGTTGCTTTTGGGCGTTAGGATTTATTCTTTGGCTTTACTGCCAGTAGCTTTAATTTCTATGTTTTTAATTGCCTTATTTTTTACCGCGCTAGGAATTACGATAGCATCGCTTTTTGAAGATATGCAGGGATTTCAACT
>JAKALN010000017.1 GCA_021824155.1 bacterium
TTTAATATTCTCCAGACTTAATACGTATTTAACATTCATAAAAGAAATTACAGGTGATAAATAATTCTGCGGGGTTATTATCCTGTTAAATCCAAATGGAGGAGCTATGCTTGGAGATTGCCTTCCTACCGCGGCCATTAGCTCACCGTATCTTTGAAGATACAAAGGGTCATAACCATCTAATGTCTGTATTCCGTACATAACAGAAAAATTCGGAGGGAGAATCCTTGAGTCTGCAGACATTACCCTGAAAGGACCGTTCGGATTTTGATTTTGAAGATAAGATATTACGGAAGCCGACGGAAACAGATAGTTTTTATTTGTAAAAGGTTCAAATTTCCAGCCAAATCTAAAAAGATCAAAGACGGTAGCAAGAATTAAGATATAAGATATAAGAAGTAAGTAGGGAACCTTAGTCCTGCCTATTTTTCCTTTTAATACCAATGGCAACAGCAAAAACAGAGATACTATTATAAAAATTACTGTAGGAAGAATAAGATTTTGCTTGGCAATACGTAAATTCTCCGGCGTAATCAAATGGCCGTGAACTACAAGAATAAATCCCCATAAACCGATAAATAATAATCCAAACGCTCCAAGAATATAAAGAATAGATTTCTTATTTTTTGTCGATATAAAATAATCCAAACCTAAAGCGGCAAGAATACTAAGCGAAAAATCCGTAACAAATAACAATCTTGTCGGCTGAGCGGTTGAAATAAAGGGGAAATTAAGTTTGAAAGGGATTTTTGCGAAAAATGTCGGCAGAGCTAAGAATAGCGAAACAAAAAACACCGTACCGAAAAATAATGTTTTTCTGTCTCTTCTGAAAAACATCGCAAAAAAAGCAATAATTAGGGGAAAAATCCCGACATATCCTATAAATTCGGCATAGTTCCATATTCCGTAATAGTTAAGCGTTGACGGATTACCGAAAAAATCCGGAGCTATAAACTGGATTAAATTTTGCCATGGTATAAACCAACCGGCTTGGGTGTACCCCGGCAAATCCACATTACGCGCCGAAAGCAGAATAAAATTAAGTGTCGGAAGCCACTGAACCGCTGTCATAATTATGAATAGAGAAGTAAAAGCTATGAATAAACCGATAGTTTTCAAATTTCTTCCGGATTGAAACCAACGGGCAAGAAAGTAAAAAAATGAAAGAACGGCAAGATAAAAAAATGTTTGTAAATGACCGGCAAAAAAAGAAAAGACCAAAGATAAAATAAATATCAAACCCCATTCTGCTAGCTTTAGGTTTGAAGTTTTAGGTTTGAAATTTATTGATATTTTATCAATAGAAAGAAGGACTAGGGGTAACCAAAGTGCCGTATTTAATACTGTACCCCATTCCATCCACGCGACAAAAAAACCGCTGAAAGAAAAAGTGATTGCGCCCAGGATACTTGCCTCTTTTTTAATTTTTAAATTATCTAAATATAAATACAAGAAAACTCCTGCTAATAAGGGCTGAAGCAAAATCAATAAGCTCCATGAAATTGAAAACGGCAAAACAAAAAAGAGCAAATTAAAAGGGTAAAGGGCGGCCGACTGAAAATTTGCAAGTAAGGGCGACCCTGCAAAATTGTATGGGTTCCATAACGGCAGCTGTATATTTTTTTCCGAAAACACGGAAAGATTTCTCCATGGATAGGTTTGTCTGACCGGATCGGTAATAAGAAAGTTTTTATAGGGAATCCCGTTTGGGTTGGTTTTTTGGTATATTTCCCTAAAAGGATAATAAAGTCCCGTTATTGTATCCGAGGGAATAGGTAAAAGACCTTTTATTAAAAATTGCCAGAAGAATACAGCTATAGTTATAAAAATAATTAATAACGGCCAAGACTTTTTCATTGTATTAATCCGTTTACCTCTTTACAGAATTTATCTTTACCAAACTTTTCTGCATACCCGGACGCTCTCTCTGAAAGGGTCTCCAAAAGTTTTTTGTCGCCTGCAAGTCTTAGTGTTTTTGTTTTTAAATCATCCAAAGTCTTCCAAAGAAAACCTGTTTCCCCGTCTTTTACAATTTCCCTTTGCCCTCCCGCGTTAATAACAACCGGAACCGCACCCGCACTCATCGCCTCGACCGTTGAAATTCCAAAATGTTCGGCATACTCGGGATTTGCCTCCAAATCTTCGCCGAATCCCGAGGCATGCCAGTATATCTTTGCCTTTGAATAAACTTTTTCCAAAGCGTCGTTTGAAGAATTAATAATAAACCTTACCGGGTATCCTTTAACCGAATTTTTCATTTCCTCAAACTTTGCCAGCTCTTTTTCTCTTATACTGACAGCCATTATAAGTTCCCAATTCTTAAATCCGCTATCAACCATTTCCTTAAATACTTTAACCATAACCGCCTGCTTTTTATAATCATCCACTCCCTTAACATTTTTAACTCTGAATCTTCCAACATGAAGAATAATATTTGACTTCTTCTTATTGTACGGATACAAATTTACAGGAGGATAGATTACGGTAGATTTTATATGAAGTTTGGCACTGTTAAATGACTTTGTGTATTCGGAATTATAAAATACACCGGATATTCTTGAAAATTTAAAACGTGATTTAATATTTTTTTCAATATTCTCCAAAGGCTGCTGGACATGTAAAAATATTTTTTTTGAAAGAAGAAAAGGGATGCTTCCGTCGCTTAAAACTATAATTACGTCATACTTCCTGCTTTCAAAAAGCTTATTAAAAAAACCGAAGTCTCGGGCAAAAATATTTTTTGTAATCTTTACTTTTGAGAGGTTTAATGTGAAGCGGTTTAAGAGTTCTCTGACATCTTCTTCTCTGTCCCAAAATACACTGACGTCATTTTCCTTGGACAAACACTCGGCAAGAGTCATCATGTATTTCTCTCCTCCGCCCAAATCGTCCAGATAAGGGTCAAAAATCCCTATTTTCACATATTTATTCTATCAAGTTTCCCCTCTATTGCAAAGTTTTATTCGAAGTTATAAAATTTACTTGATGAACAATTTGTATAACTTCGGACAGACTCCGACTCTTCTTATCTTTGTTTTATTTCTATGGTCATTGCTTTGGAAGGGGTTAG
This sequence comes from bacterium, assembly GCA_021824155.1. Taxonomy (GTDB): domain Bacteria; phylum Patescibacteriota; class Microgenomatia; order Levybacterales; family UBA12049; genus JAKALS01. The sequence goes on from JAKALN010000017.1 coordinate 3,071, forward strand.
CCTTATGGAAGGCGGTAAAAAATGAACAAAGAAACTGGTATATCGTAATGCTTGTAGTTAATACAATCGGAATACTTGAGATTGCCTATCTTTTCTATTTTTCTAAAAAGAGAATGAAGCTTAAAGAATTAATGTTTTGGAAATCAAAATAGCTTCTTTTTTTGTATATAAAAACCGACCCCAAAAGCAAGGATAATTCCAAAAACAAAACCCAAAATTCCCAGCCTAAAACTTAAAGGATTATAAATGAATTCTATTTTATGGTTTCCCCCGGGTACATAAATTGCCCTGAATGTATAATCCGCCCTGTAAATTTTTGTTTCTCTTCCGTCTATTGTTGCTTTCCAACCCGGATAATAGGTATCCGAAAGAAATAGCATCGAGCTACCGTTGGAGCTGGTGTTTATGACTACTCTGTTTGGAGTATAAAGGGTTATCTTCGCGCTTCCCTGAGTTTCGGTGAGTTTTAACTTAGGGTTTTCTTCCAATACAACGTAATTTTTAAGATCAATATTTGATGAAAACATGGTATTAAGTATTTTTTGGGGATTACTTTCAACCTCATACCTATCTGCCAAAAAAGCCCGGGGATATGCTCTATTGTTTTCCAAAATTTGGTAAACCCCGTCGTCATAAATTATCGAAAAAGTCCCTTTTTCCGAAGTCCAAAAAGGGAAAGTCCAAACCGCATGGTCATCGGCTGTTTTATGGATTATATATTTTACCCCAAGTAAATTTACCGCTTTTTTTGAATAAAGCCCGTTTTTGGGAAAGGAAACGACGGATCTTGCAGATTCGGTTAAATCTCCGTTACCAAGAGACGCTATAAATTCACCATATCTTTTTATATACACGGCATCATAACCTTCAATTGACGGCAGCCTATAAAATGTTGTGGCCTCCCCGCCCATATTACTTAAAACCCTTTCATATCCGGAAATCTTGTTAAGCTCGCTTACGATAGGAACCTGCGGATACATCAAATCAGTAGGGTCAAACGGCATCCATTTGGTTGAAAACCGTAATAAATCAAAAGCTACAAGGATAAGAATCAAATAAGAGGTACAAAGCACTATGTTTGAACGTTTTTTTAATTTTAAAAACAGAGGAAGGAGAATTAAAACGGAAAATACGAGAAAGATACCGGTGGGAAGGATGAGGTTTTGCCTGGCGATTAAGACTTTATCCAAAGGCATAAATATCTTCAATAGGATTACTGCCCAAAGGATTATAAAAGCCACGGCAGATAATCCTATAAAAATTAAAACATTTTTACTCTTTTTACCATTAATATCAATTAAAAGTTTTTCTAAACCGAACGCCGATAAAACGGCCATCGAAAAGCTGAAAAGGACAATTACCCTGCTTGCAGCGCTCGTCGAGAGTACGGGAACTTTTAAAGCAACCAGTAAATCCAAAAAAGGAGTCTGGAAAGAGAAAAGTATGGCAAGAAGAGCCATTAACCCGAAAAATAAAATCTCCTTAGATTTTTTGCTCAGTGCGTAAAATCCCAGCAATACCGGAAGTACACCTATATAGGCATTCCATTCCGCGTAATGGCCAAACCAGTCATTGCGGGTTACGGGATTACCCAAATAATCGGGGGATATAAAAGTTGGCAGATAACCCCAGGGAATTACTTCAAGTTTTTCAAATATCCCGCTCCTTAAACTTTGTGTATAAAGCTCCATGGACGGAAGAAGCTGCGGCAAGGACAGAAAAATACCAAAAATAGTATAAAGTATTAAATAAAAAGTATTACGTAAATTTCTATTTTCGTAAAATTTAAAAATTATGTAAGCCAAAACAAACAGAAAAAAATAAATGCTAATTTGGAAATGTCCGCTGAAAAAAGAAAGAGGAAAAGTAAATGAATAAATAACCAGAAACCGGGTTTTTTTTGTATTGTAAAATCTTTCTGCTAAATACAAGGCAAAAGGTAAAAAAATAATCGCGTAACCCAATGTCCCATATGCCATCCAGGTTGTTATAAAGCCGCAAAACATAAAAGCCAAAGACCCCAGAAGAGAACTGTTTTGCCCAAGCTTAAGAGCTCTAAGAAATATATACATGAAAATTCCTGCTAAAAGGGGCTGAAGAAGAATTAAAATACTCCATGCGTCAATAAAAGGCAATATAAAAAATAAAAGATTAAATGGAGACAATACGGCAGATTGGTAATTTGCCACATGCGGAGTACCTGAAAAACTGTACGGATTCCATAAAGGGATTTGAAAATTCTTAAATGAATTTATAGTAAAATTTTTCCACGGGTATATTTGTGTAATAACATCCGGCATTGCATTATTTTTTATGGGAGAGGAAAACCCGGGATAGGCATTCCAGGGAGAGAAAAAATTTACAAGATAAGTGGAAGAAAATGGAACTTTATGCTTAACAAAATAGGGACTTGAAAACGCAAACCATACAATAAGGATAAAAATAACCGGCCAAAATCTTTTTAATAAATTCATTTTAAATTTTATGTTTTAGGCTTTAAGCTTCGACTTACTTTTATTTTGCATCTCCCAAAGCCTGGCATAAGTAATAAACATGCTAAAAGATTGGTAAATGCTTTCTATTAGTCCGGCCGTTCCGACTTTGTAACCCCCCTGCCTTATATAGGAGTTTAAAAAAGCGGAAAGCATAACCCTTGGGAATCTCCACCAAGTCATTTTGGGATGGTTTGATTTAAACCTTAAATCAGCTTCTACCCTGGACCACTCTGCGGTTTTATTAACCATTGATGTAAGATCTCTATGTGTATAATGAAAGAGGTAACCTTTTAATTCCCCTACTTTTCCTTCTATAACCGGACTTTCATGCAGTTCTCCATGCCAACCTTTTAAATTTTCCCTTTTAAATAGCCTTTCCAACTTTTCTATATATGGCCAGGCGTTTTCTCCCAAATAGAAATTTTTTCTTAATAATTTATAAGCCGAAAACTCGGAAATCTCTTCCGTGGCTTTTTCTATACTTTCCTTAAGCTGGGGTGTAACTCTTTCATCAACATCTACATATAATATCCACTCTCCTTCCGCTTTTTCCAAACCGAAATTCCTAATAAGCGAAAAATCTTTTAATTCGTGCTTAAATATTTTTGCACCTTTTTTTGCTGATATCTCTAAAGTTTTATCTTCCGAACCCCCGTCAATAACAATTGTTTCATCGCAAAATGATAAACTGTCTAAGCAGTCACCTATTAAATCTTCTGCATTTTTAGCTATTACCACAGCCGAAAGTTTTTTCATATTAAATCCTTAAAATTAGCTATTGCAAAGGGAATCTTCATTTCGTCTTCTGTTAACCCTCCGTGATGTCCTTTAAATTCAACCCTTTCCCCTTTTATATGTTCGTACCAAATAGTATTTCCTTTATAAGGTAATAATATAATGTTTCCCAATCTTTGTAAAAACTCCGACCCTTGGTTTCCGAATAAACCCATTCCTATTGCATCTTCGGTTCTTAAAACTCTACAGAATTTTCCGAATTTTTGCTCAATATATTTTATTATTTCATCCCTTTTTTCTTTTTTAATGCTAAGGAATACATCTCTAGGGCTCCCCCAGGGTAAAATTTTATTTCCGTTTTTACTCTCTTCCAATGCATCTAAAATTTTACTGTCTTTATTTAGATAAATCGTTTCTTTAGGGTTTATTGTTGTTTGTCCATGGTCGGAGGTTAGCATAAAAACCGTATTTTCCATATTTTCTTTTGATAGATTTTGTATTAAGTTTTCATAAATACTTTGGAAAAATATTTTCGCCTCCAACGCATATTGCAAGGAGTTAGGCCCGTATTTATGGCCCTCGCTATCCACGCCTGACCAATAAACGTAAAAAAATGCCGGCCCTTTTTCTTTAGCTATATTGTTTCTTAAGGTAATTATTAAATCCGATAAATATCTGTAATCGAATTTTTTAGCACCGTCGGAAATAAGTTTTGAAAAAACAGTGTTTATAAGTGATTGATTGTGAAATATATAAGAATTAACTTTGTTTTCTTCAAGAGTTTTAAACATTTTATCCTTATTTATAAGAAGCCTCGGATCAGCTCCTCTTTGGAGAAGACTTCCTTCCTTTGCTTTTCTGCCCATGGGAGAGAATGGTATTGTTTGTATAACTTCATCCAATTCGTCAAAGTAAAGATTCCATTCGAATAATCCATGCTCTCTGGGAGTTAAACCTGTTGCTATCGTAGTTAAAGATGCCGCCGTGGTTGACGGAAACCCGCTTGTTACCGGAAAGACTTTTCCCCTGGAGGATAACAGCTGTAAAAAGGGTATATCCTTTTCCAAGTTTTTATACTGATTGTATCCAAAACCGTCAACAAGAAAGAATATGACTTTATTATCTTTATTTATAAATTTTTCAAGGTCAAAATTTAGGGTTTTACGTGAAGTTTTTATTCCTAAAATCTGAAAAACGGTATAAACTATGTTATATAAAGAATACCCTTCATAATTGGGAAGTAAAAAATTTTTATCAATTTTCTTTAAATAGTCTTCCCTCATTTATAACTCCCTCTCCCAAACCTCCTGAAATAAAAATCTAAGACACCTCTTTTTTGCCATTTTCTGCCATTGAGTAAAATTTTTATACTTTCTCTAAGTAGAGCAAATTTTGTCCTCATTGAAGCATAGGCCATTCCGAATACCAATCTGTTTCTTGTAATAAAATAATCCTGAAGACCCGAACCCGAACCACCAACTGATCCTGCGTTTTTATGCCATAGTATTGCTTTTGGCTCATAAATAATCTTATATCCCTTGCTTCTTGTCCTTTGGCTGAAATCATTATCTTCATAATATAAAAAATATTTTTCATTAAAATATCCAGCTTTTTCAAAAACTTCCTTTTTTATCAACATGCAGCAGCCGCTTGCAAAATCGGTTTCTTTTCTTTTCTCAAATTGGCCCTTATCTACTTCATCTACTCCTCCATGCTTGCCAATTAAATTATTCCAATCCATGTTGCCCCCCGCATACCATATCACTTTCCCCAGATCCTCTTTCCTGTATCTGTCTTTATGGAATTCAAAACCGGGAGCAAAATAAATTTTGGGGGAAATAGCGCCCACAGAGGAATCTTCCCGTGCCGAATCTACAAGTTTTTTAACTAAATTTTTGTCCAGTATGACATCGTTATTTAAAACAACAACATAATCCGCCTCATTTCCTAAAGCATATTTAATACCTACATTATGCCCCCCCGAAAAGCCCAAATTTTCTTTATTCTCTATTATTTTTAAGTTTGAAGTTTTAAGTTTTAAGTTTTTGAGTGTTCCAACACTGTTATCTATCGAAGCGTTATCAACAACAACAACTCCCAATTTAATGTCTTCAAGGTTTAAATTATCTATAGACTTTAAACACTCAACAGTATTTTTAATTCCGTTAAAGTTTACTATCGAAATAAAAACGTTTGTCATAAGCGGATTTTGCCGGAAACTTTATAGAGGTTCTTCTTGATAGGGTTTTTAATTGTTTTTTTCTTTTCGTTAAAAAACCAAAATTTTATGTCTTTATCAGCCTTTTTAAATTCTTCTTCAGTTCTTCCCAAGAAATTACCCGAGTTATCTTTTATAAATCCTTTTTTCTCCCAAATATAAGCAAAAACTAAAAAGCGGTAAAATGCCATTAGAACAGAAAGTGTTAGCCCATGAAGCCCGTCCTTATATCCTTCTCTTTGGAAAAATCTGTTAACGAATTCATCAAAAGGAAACCTTATTGCATCAAAAGAGGAAAAAACATAGCCGTTTTTAATAAGGTAATCCGCTTCGTTTGGGCAATAAACATCAGCTGCTCTATGAATAAATTGGGAAATAGATTCATAATTTTGATGCAAAATATGGTTTTCGAGTTTACCTATCTCTCCCTCTATGGCTAACTTCTCGTGTACGTGTTTTTCCAAAAATTTTCCCTTACCTTTTCTAAACAGCCTTAATTGATAATCCGGATACCATCCGGTGTGCCTAATCCATTCTCCAAAAATAAAATTTTTCCTGGGAATCATGTAACCGTTAATTTCCGATTTTTGATTACTGATTATTGATTTTATTTCGCTAGCAAGTTCTTTACTAACTGTTTCGTCTGCGTCAAGGCTTAAAATCCAGTCGCCGGTTGCTTTTGAAAACCCGAAATTCTTTTGCAGATCTATGGCTGTAGGGTCATTTTTTTGACTATAAATATTCTTTGTATATTTTTTTGCAATTTCCGATGTTTTATCTGCAGAAGAATTATCAACAACTATTATCTCATCGGCAAAGCTTGCGGAATCAAGACATTTATCTATTTTTTTTTCTTCGTTATAAGCGGAGACAACAACGGAAATTTTTGCCATATTATTTTTTCAGGTTTTCTCTTACAAGTTCTATATCTGCCAAAATTTCATTTTTTGCTAAAGCAAACATCGTTAAAAAGTATAGCACAGCACCTACTCCAATAACAAAGAAAAGCGTAAGTATATTTTTAACAACCAACGGGCTTAAAAAATAAACTACTATACCCATAATAACGGTTGCAATAATGGGGTTTAAGACTACCCTTAAAACGCTAAATTCCATAAATCTTTTCACTACATAAATTACAAGTATTACGGAAGATGCTATTAAAGCAGATGCATAAGCCACACCGTTAAAGCCAAACCATACAATAAAAAGAGGCGTAAGTGCCCAGGTTGCGATTGTCCAGAAAATCATAAGGTAGAGTGTAACTTTTATTTTTCCTATTGCGCTTAAGGCATTTGTAAGAGGAGTAGAAATAGAGGAGAATGCTGCATTCAAAGCGAAGAACGCCAGGGAGAGAATAGCAGGCTCCCATTTAATATACTTGGGTATTATATGTATAAAGTACGGGGAAAGAACAACTAAACCCATAAGGCTTGGGAAAATTAAAAAACATGCGGCAAAAATTGATTTTTCAACAGCTTTCCGGAGGATATTCTTGTCCTCCTGAAGCCTTGAAAAAGAAGGAAAAGTTATACGTATTACATTATCCATTATAAGCCTCAATGGAACAAATGCCCATTTCTGTGCAAAACCTATATACCCGACTTGTGCTAAAGGTAAAACTTTTCCAAGATAAGCTATAAGCAAATCATCCTTTATTAAAGCAAGGAAACTGTTTGTTTGAAAAGGAATACCGAAAGAAAGAAGTTTTTTGGCGGCATTTTTCTGCAGTCCCAATCCGATTTTCCAGGGGTTAATAATATAAATTGCAATTACTCCGGATATTCCCCTTGCGAGAACCGCAAAAGTAAAACTTGCTACGCCAAAACCTTTTGCCGCCAAAACTACGGCGACAACATTAAAAAATAAATTTTCTACAATTTGGGGAATTACAAGCTTTTCAAAACGCAATTCGCGTTCCATAAGTATAGACGGAATGGTTTTAAGCGAAGAAAGAAAAAATGAAATTACCAGAGCCTGAAACAAAAGTACACCATCACTGTCCAAATGATAAAAATTCTTAACTAGACCCGATATAAGAAGAGCTACTATAACAACCGTAATAACAAGAATCTGCTGAATTGTAAAAGTAGTTTTTAACTCTTCTTCTGTTATCGGTTCCTTTTTTTGTATTAAGGCTGCCGCAAGTCCAATATCGGAAAAATAGGAAAGGAATGCGATCGCGGCCGAAACTACAAAAAATACCCCAAAAATCGAAGGTGAAAGAAAAATAGTTAAAAGAAGATTGGCAATTAGACCTATTACCTGAATTGCAAAAGTCCTCGAAACAAGGGCGAAAACACCCCGGATAGATCTTTTTGTTACAGCCTCTATGTCAATTTCTTCCATAATTTAAACTCAGCCAAAGAGAAAAACTTTCTTTTATCGCCCTTACTATTACCCTTATATTTCCTCCGCTTTGGTCTCCGTAAATTCTAGGGTAATGATTCACTTCTACCTGCGAAATTTTAAGCTTTTTTCTTTTAGCCTTTGCAAGAATTTCTGTAGTTATCATTGCCCCTTCGGACCTTAAGGGGGAAATTTTTTTTAATGCTTCTTTTTTAAAAAGTTTAAATCCGCAATCAATATCCCTAAAGTAAAATCCGAAAAACAACAAATCCCAAATTTTTAATAAATTCATTAAAAGATGCCTAAAAGGATTGTCCAGGCGTTTTTTTCTGTAGCCTATTACAATATCTGATTTGCCGATTCTGTTAAGAAATTCTCTAATTTCCGAAAAATCAAATTGTCCGTCTCCGTCGTTGAACACCACATATTCATATTTTGCCGATTTGAAACCGGATTTTAGAGCTGCACCGTATCCACGGTTTTTGCCGTGCGAGACCACAATAAGGTTAGGCATTTCTTTAGCTAACTTTTGCGCAATTTCCAGGGTCTTATCCGATGAGCCGTCATCAACCACAATAATTTCCCATTTATCTGCTACTTTTTTCGCCACCGGGATTGCATTTTTTATAACTTTTTCTATATTTTTTTCTTCGTTCCAAAAGGGAAAAAAAATTGATAATTCCGGAACCTTATTCATATCTCTTTTTGACTGAAAGAATTATACCAACAATAAGCACTGCTATACCAGCCAGAGAAATCAAATCCGAAGATTTTTCTATGGGAGTCTCTTCAGATGCAAATATTTGTTTATTTAATAATGCCTCTTTTGCATTTTTAGGTTTTTTTGTATTTTTTGGCAAATATTCATCCGAAATTTTAGACGTGGTCCATTTTAAATTGTATTCGTTAGTATAATAATTAGAATTAACCGCCAAAAATTTTTGTGGAGTAAAAAACTTAACGTTTAAAAAAAGCAAGGCAAAAATTAATAGCACACTTAATTCTAAAACAAAATGCGGAAAAAATCTTTTTACGGGGAGATATTTGATTAACCATATAAAAGAACCTGCCAAAACAGATGAAAAAAAGGAGGCAGTTAAAAGAAATCTCCATGGGAACTGAAAAAATTGCATTAATGGAATGTTGTTCCATATAAAACCGGATGCCTCAAGCGTTAAGAATAATGAAAAGATAAAACCGAAAAAAGAAAATATCACAAGCACCGATCTTGAGATATCCACCTTTTTCCTTACTGTTAATAAAATAATTACCCAGATAAATGAAAAAATTGAAACCAGTATATGAAGCTTTCCCGCCATAAAAGAAAGGCCGTCAACGCAACCGGGAATCGAACCGCCATATCCCCATGGACTTGACCAAAGTTGATTGATACAAACATAATTAGCCCCTATGCCTCCGATTACCGATGAGACATTTGTGTATTTCATCTCGTAGAGAGCCGGTAACCAATAAAAGGCGGAAATTAAAACTCCAAAGACAATTGTCCCAATTAAATAAGAGATAGCTTTCATGCGTTTTTTCCTGTAGGAGGAGATAATCAAAGCAAAAGAAAATAAAATCAAAAACGGGGAAACCATCATCGCCGTAAGATTATGGGAAAGAATAATGCCGGCATATCCCAAAGAGCCTAAACCGAGAAAGACCCATCTTTCCTCTTTATATGCTTTCCATAACCCGTAAAACACTAACGGGACAAACGCGTAAGCCCAAAATTCTGCAACGTCTCCTCTAACGTAGATATCCAAAGCATGATAAGGAGCATAAACATAAAATAAAGCGGATGTAATTCCCCCTGCTTTACCAAAAAATTCTTTTGAAAAGAAATACATAAATACCCCTGCCAAGATTATTCCCAGAGCCATCATTATTTTCGTAGAAACCAAAGTATCAAAACCTATTAAGCTAAAAATGGAACCGACATAATAAGCCAGCGGTGCGTAAAAATTAAAAATAGGATAGCCAAGTCCGTAGCCCAAGTCCAAAACCCACCTTACGGGAAACATCCCCAACCTAAGCGACTTTGTCATTTCGAAAACTCTTGCCACCTGTGTATCATCGTGTACCGGAAAAAAGCCGGGCATGAGCAAGGGTTTTATGGCCCAAAATGACATAACTATAACAACAATTAAAGGAAGAAATTTTTTTAGCGTATTCATTTAAATAATATTTTCCTATTCTTTATAGCTAAAATTCCGAAAGCAATCAAGCTTATTAAAGTTACAAAATCGGAAAATAGTCTTAAAGGTGTTTCCGTAAAATAAATGCTGATATTATGCGGACCCTTATCTACAAAAAACCTGATTAAGCCGTTTGTTTTATAGTCTATCGAGGCGGTCTTGTTATCTATTTTTACAGTCCAGCCGGGATAATAAACAGTATTAAACTGAAGGGTGCTATTTTGAGGAGAATAAAGCGAAAAATTGGTCTTGTTTCCGTTTATAAACAAATTTTGGACAGATTCGTGACCGGTGATAACCGTAACTCTTTCATTTGCCATAGAAAGAGGAACCTGTTTAACCCATTTCGGCATATATTCATTTTTAACCGTGGTTGAATCCTGGTTAGTGGAATAAAAAGAATCGGGATAATATTGATAAGTCTTTGGCAGAATAAAATCCTTTGCTGAATATAGAATAACAATCAAAAAAAGTACGGCAAAAATTATTTTTATCTTACCCTGCAATAAATTTATTTGAGAAGCAATTAAATACGATGCTCCCAAAACAATATATGAAATAAGTCTGAAAGGAAATTGAATATAGTTTACAAAAGGAAAATATTTCCAAAAAATTGTGCTATACGGGAATAATAAAACAGTAAAAAAAAGTGTTGTAAATAAAAAATATAAATATTCCCTGCTTCGCCTTAAATAAGAAATGCTTAATGCCCCCAGAATAACAACAAAAAAAATTACTCCCAAAATATTTAAGTCTTTTAGAGTTATAAAATATCCGGAAAAATCCGAGACTGCGGTCTTGTCAAAGACGGTATATTGCTTGTCATACAAAGCCGGTAACCAAAAAAAGGCAGATAATCCAAACCCCAGAAGAAATGATTTAATTAAATTAAGTGTTTGGTTTTTTAAAAGCATATATAAAACAACAAAAGGAATAAATATAAAAGCAAGGCTATTATGGGCTGTGATAAGAAGAGCGATTCCTACCCCTGTAAAAATATAATTCTTTCTTTCAATTTGCCAGAAAATAAAAGGAGCAATAGAAAGTGCAACAGCTTCTCCTACGGAACCTCTTTTATAAACATCAAAAAGATGATAAGGAAAAAGCGTATAAAAAACCGCGCCCAAAAATGAGGATATATTATCAAATAATTTTCTAAGCCATAAGAATGTAAAGACAGAAGAGAAAAATAAAGATAAACCCAAAATTATTTTTACGGTATTTACAAAATTGAATCCTAAAATATGGATAGGAACCCCAATGTACATAAAAAGAGGATATAAAAAGTCCGCAACCGGATAACCAAAACCGTTGTTTAATCTGAAAAGAAACCTTACGGGAAACTGTCCGTTTCTTAAAGCCTCATAAAAAGCAGAAAATCTTATAACCATCCAGTTACCGTCGTCTGTTGGAAAAAATCCGGGATGAAAAAGGCCTATTAAAGCCGGTATTGTGAATAATACTGCCAAGCATAAAAACAATAAATTACTTCTTTTTTTCATAAAATCTTATTAAGAAAAAAGTTATCAAAAGAAAACCAAGTCCGGCCGCAGATACCGTTAACCCTCTAATAAAGCTAACCGGGTTATAGGAAAAAACAAGCGTGTGCTTTCCCGAAGGGACGGCTACTGCTCTAAATGTATAATCTGCCCGCAGCACTTTCGTTTTTACTCCGTCTATATATGCTTCCCACTCGGGATAGTAATTATCGGAAATGAAAAAAAGTGAATTCCCGTTTGAAATTGTAGAAAATCTTAATTCATTTGAACCGTAAGACAGAAGCTTAGCTTCCCCGTTAGAGTTTTTGTCTATGTTTATACCGGGATTTTCATCCAATAAAATTGTGTTTTTTAAATTTGTGTCTTTGTTGTAAATGGAACTTAAGATTTGGTTCCTGTTTTCAACTTTAAAATTATTTGCTAGAAAAAATCTGGGCAGGGCGTTGGTGTTTTCGTAAACCTGCCAGGGATAAACTTTATAAACCAAAGTATACTGGCCGACGGGAAAAGTAGTTAAATCCGGCTGTTGCCAAGCGTCTGCAAGTTCTTGCTTATTCAAAATATATTTTACCCCCAATAGATCCAAAATTGTTTTTCTGTAGGGATTATTTTTTAAATCGTCCGGTCCGTAACCGGGAGCAATATTAGCGTCGGGCCTTGGCAATACCGGCGGCAACTTTCCCGTTTTAGAAGAAGCTAATAACTCCCCGTAAGAAGAAATATGCAAAGGGTCGTTTCCTTCGGGAGAATAGGTGCTGTCAACGCTTTGATAATCGGAAGGAATATAACCGGAGCCATAACCCCAAAATCTGTTAATTCCGGCATTCTGCTTTAAAAAGGAAACTATCGGGGTATTCGGATAAACTAATTCTTGAGGAGAAAACGGAGTAATTTTATTAAAAAAATAAAACAAATCAAAACAGACAACGATCAGTACAAGAGTGGCTGCAACCCGTTTGTCCACTTTTTTAAGATAAAAAGAAACGACCGTTACCAACGCCAACAAAGTCGGCAAAATAAGATTATGTTTTGCAACCGATATATTAGGCGGGTCAATTGCCGTAAATTTTGGAAGTAAATACACCGCTGCCCATATTACTGAATAGATAAATATAAATACAAAGGTTATTTTTGTTTTAAAATCTTTCTCTTTAAGCCAATAATCTATGCCTAATGACCCTAAAACAACAATACTTAAGATAAGTATGTTCAATTCTCTCGTGGGCACCGTTGTTGAAACCATAGGAATGGGTAAAAGATAAAAGAATTTAATACCCGGCAGGTTAGAGGCAAAAACTAAAGATAACAGCGTTAAGGCCGAAAAGAATCTTTTCTCCGGAAGTTTAGATTTAAAAACTGCGTATGCTGCAAAAAACAGGACCGCAACTCCCGAATACATAACGGTTTCTATATAAGTTCCGCTGTACCAGTAATTGCGGGTTGCCGGGTTTCCGAAAAAGTCGGGTACGAACCCCGTGACCCAATACCAGACGGGAACAAGCATTTTAGATATTTGGTCTAAAGAATACGCCCCCCTTGTGGAATCCGAAAACAAGCCAATTGTCGGATAAATTTGAAAAAAAGTTAAAGCTAGGGGAAAAAATAATGACAGGAAGAAAAGTAAAATTTTATTGTATTGGATTCTTTTACCCTTATTGGAATACAAAAGAAAGAGAAAATAAAGAAAACTGATTGCGTAAATATAAAATACGCCTTGTATATATCCTGCAAGAATCGAGACGGAAAAAATACCCGTAAGCACCAGAAAATTAAACGACGTTGATTTTTCGTACAGTCTTTTTACAAAAAGAAGGACCAAAGGAAACCATAAAAGAGTACTTCCGATATTTCCGTATTCAATCCAAACCGTCATGTAAGACGAAAATCCAAAGGCTACTCCCCCTATTAAAGAAGCGTATTTCGAAACAGATAAACCCTTTGATAAAAAAAGATACATAAATAAAGCGGCAAGAAAAGGCTGAAGCATGATAATAAAAGTCCAGGAGATATTAAAAGGTAAAAATACATACAGAATATTAAAAGGGTAAAAAAAGGCAGTTTGAAAATTTGCTATTTGAGGGTTTCCGGAAAAATTATAAGGATTCCAAAACGGCAAATTACCGTTCTTTAGCTGATTAATTGAAAAATAACGCCAGGGATAAATTTCTTTTGTAACATCCGTACCCTGAGCTTTATTTGGATATCCGCCCGCGTTGTATCCCAAAAAACCTTGGGTGATATAAGGATTATCATTAACTAAAAGATCGCCCGGGAAAGGAATTTGGCCCTTGAAAACAGGATAAAAAAATAAGCAAACAATAATTAAAATTAAGGCATAGGGCCAAAAAGTTTTTAGCTTATTCATTATTTTTGCGGCAATATCTGGTACACTCTGTACAAATAATTACTGTTTCCTTCTCTTATCTGAAAAATTAGCTTAAGAGGGAAATTCTGAGGAATTATTCTATGTTCGGGCTGGTAAAAAATAAAATATGAAGGCATCTTTTTTGCGTAATCCAAAGTTTCTTTGGGCAATTCGTTGTTAATGGGCCAATAACCTTTAATTGTTACGTTTGGATTTTGAACTAAATAAAGCTCCATTGACTCGGGCATTAAACCAAAAGTGCCCTCGGTTGCTATGAAAATCTTCCCTTCTTGAGCTTTTTCTTTAAAAAATGCAACGCTTTCCTTTACTCCCCAACCCGCAGACCAGTTGTTTATATATTGATTGCTGTCGCTATCGGCAATCGAGGCTTTTACAGGATTATAAGCGAAAATAAATGATGTATAAGCCGAATATCCCGCAAAAATAATAATTACTAAAATAGTCAGTAAAAATTTCAAATATATAGACTTTAATTTAAGATTTTTTTCCAAAAAGTCCACTATAATATTTAAAGACCAAGCCGCTAGCGGAAGAAGAAAAAGACTCATAAAATAAATAAACCTCGGAAAAATAATTCTTCCAAAAAGCGCCAATGCGACAAAAGGAAAAGCAAAGTACAAAAATAAAAGAACTTTTTCCCTAAAAAACTTAAAAATAAAAACTAATGAAAAAACAATAAGCGCAATATAAGGAAGCTTAAGATACATAAAAAGCCAGCTGAACAGACCGTGAAGGTTACCTACAAAAAAAGTGAATGGATGCTCAAGCCACTGAGAGAAAGGATAGACAAATATTGCGTTTTTTGCCGAGATCATTTCAAAAAGAGGAGAAAGCCTTAAAACGGAATAGAAAACTTGAGAAATAATAACCGAAAAAAGAGCAAATGCAATAAATTTAAAAAGCCTGTTTCGCCAAAATTTGGATTTAAAATCAAATAAAATAATTAAAAAAGGCAGGGAGTAAATGCTGAAAAAATCGGAGGTTTTCGTAAGCGTTCCCGCACCTATAATAAATCCTAATGTATAAGCAATATCAAGCCTGACTTTTCTTACTAAGAAAATGGAAAAATAAAGAGCCCAAACGGCAAAAGTACCAACCATACCATCCATTAAAGCCATCCTGTCATAAACTTGTGCAAAAGGATAAAAAATATAAAGAACTGCAGTTAAAAAGGCTATTTTTTTATTTTTGAAAAGTTCGAAGCTTAATAACCAGAGGCCCGCCATTGTAAAGAAACCCGACAAGACAGAAACGAGTCTGCCCGCCAATAAAGGATCCTTAATAAATTTCATAAACACCATTGCAAACCATACGAAAAGAGGTTGTTTTCCGTCGGTTAAAGAAATAAAACGCCAGGAAGAATCATGAAGCGCAATTTGAGCCCACCTTAAATAAATTGCCTCATCTGTAAACATAGGCAGCCTATCTAAAAAAATGAGCCTAAGTACAAAATATATTACGGAAATCAAAAAAACCAGAAGGATTTCGTTCTTAAACCTGGAAATCAAATTCATACAAAGATTATAGTAGAATAAGCCACACCAATCAATGCTTTAAGAATTTTACTCTTAGGAAAAAAAGAAAAGTTAACACTACTATAGAAACAATGCCTGCAGCTTCAACATTCATAACAACTAAAGGATAACCCCTTGCATAATCCGTTAATAAAACGTACGGAATATATACCGAAGCCGCGAAAAAGCTGCCTATTAGAGAGGGAATAAATATAAAATATTTTTTGGGGACAAATGTAGCCATAGACAGAGGAAAAAGAATATACCAGGGTTGGAATGTGGTTCTTAAAGCGGCTGCAAATACCGTTATTATTGCCAGAAAAAAAGAAATTATAAATATTTTTTCCCAATCTATATTTTTCTTAAACCTATCCATAACAAATATATATACTGCTACTGGGAAAAAAACACCTGTAGAAAATTTAACCCCTATGGAAAACAAAAAGGATAACAAAGACAATGTTTTTTTTCTTTGCAAAAATAAATATATTGAAAAAAGCATAAGAAATATCATCGGTATATCGTTGTGCGCGGAAACAAGAGATTCAATAAGAACCAAAGGATTAAATGCCCAAAAAGCAAGATTTACTAATTTATTTTCCGGAGAAAGTTTCTCGGAAATTTTATAAATAAGATAACAGCTCCCTAAAAAAGAAACACCCATTAATAATTTAAACATAAAAAAGGTGGGCAGAAATATATTCACTCCTATAAAAGACAAAGGTACTGTTAATAAAAGCCACGTGGGACCGTAAGGATAGGTTCTATGAGTCCAACGCATAAAATTAAGCATAGGATCGTTTGGAAAATCGGATGCCTTATGAATATAAGGGTTTTGAAAATAATGAGTAATTATTTTCGCATCAAAAATATAATTAAATAAATCATAAGAAAAGGCATTATAGGAAAAAACCAATAGTACAAAAGTCAAAAGAATAAGAATTTTCATTTGTTTGGGCTGTATTTTTTTTCCCTTGGCAAAATACAAAAATAATAGATAAAAAATAAACAACAAAAATAAAATTGCGCTAAAGATTATTGCGGAAAAAGGCCTTTGGAAAAATCCTAAGTATTGGAAACTTTTTTCGAGAGTTTGATATATGGAAAATTTGGACAGGGTTAGGCTTAAATCAACTTGAGTAAAAGAATACAAAAAAAGTACCGTTATTGTAGCTATATAAGAGGCAAAGAGAAGCCTTAACTTTTTCATAAGTTATTGTATTTACCTTTTATAGAATTAACCCTTATATTTATTAAATCAGTAAAAGCGCTTAAAGAGTCTCTAAGAGGACTTACTCTCCGCGATTCCACATAAAGCCAGTTAACGGGAACCTCTTTAATCCTATATTTTTCTTTTTGCGCTAAGAATAGAAGTTCTACGTCAAATCCGGCTTTTACCGCAGAACCGGAAATTTTTTTAAAACCATGATGAAATTTTTGAAGTTTTTCAAAAAGATCCAAGGAAGATTTTTTATTAAAAATTTTAAATCCGCATTGAGTATCTGTAACTCCTTCTATATTACCTACAATCAAACGTCTTAAAACTATCATTCCTTTACCCATTAAAGCTCTTGTCCAGGGGGCGCCTTTTCTTTGAGTGCTTCTGCTGCCTATAACAATATCGTAATCGTTTCCCAAAAAAGGAAGGAGCTTATTAAGCTCTTCTATCGGAGTTGCCTGATCCATATCCGTAAAAAGCTTGTATTCTCCTTCCGCTTGCAACATCCCTGTTGTAACAGCCCCAGCCTTCCCGGTATGCGGATTTTTTATTAATTTAAAATTTTTGTTTTCTTGTACAAATTCTTGTACAAACTCCTGACTACCGTCTGTTGAACCGTCATCAACTACTAAAATTTCATAAGAATATTTTTGTCTTTCAAGGAAATGTTCTACCTTATCGAGTACTCCTTTTTGAAGATTTGCCATTTCATTGTAGGAAGGAATTATAACCGAAAGAAATATTTTGCTCACAGAAAGATTATACAAGAAA
>JAKALN010000018.1 GCA_021824155.1 bacterium
CACTATTATACCTTTTATACCTTGACTTTTGCAATTAATTTTAGTAGAATTTTCCAATCGAATTTATCTCCTAAATGACAGCATTAAAGTTGCAAGCAATACAAACAGCATTAAGCGGCGATTGGAAAAGCGCGATTCTCCTTAATAAACAACTTCTCGATGAAAACCCAGAAGACTTGGACACATTAAACCGCCTGGCCCTTGCGTATGCGATTTCGGGCAAAATAAAAGATGCCAAGACTATGTACCAAAAAGTCCTCGACATCGACCCCCTTAACCCTATCGCTTTAAAAAACATAAAAAGATTAAAGGAGAAAAGTTTTTCGGGCAAGAATAACGGAAACGGCACCCAAATCAACCACAATTTTCTTGAAGAGACAGGAAAAACAAAAGTTATCGAACTGGTTAATACCGCGCAGCCGCAAATAATACAAACTTTAAGGACCGGCCAGTTTGTTTACCTTTGCATTAAAAGGTCTAAGATTTTTGTCCTTGCCAACGAAAACCAGTACATCGGAGTTTTGCCCGACGATATAGGCCGAAGGCTCATAAAGTTTTTGAAAAGCGGAAACAAATATGATGCGTTTGTAAAATCGGCAAACCCCCATCATGTTGTTATCTTTGTTAAAGAGACTAAAAGGTCTTCAAGATACAAAGACCAGCCTTCATTTTTGGCTGCCGGGGAAAATTCTCTTGCTTTTGACAAAAACGGGAAAATAAAAAATTCCTTAAGAAAACAGGAAGAAGAAGACAAGGAAAGCGAAGAAGAAAATTACGAACCGGAAGAAGATTTGTGACTTTGGAAAATTATCCGCCCCTTATTCAGCTTTTTCCTTAAGGATTTAATATCGGGTTTTTGGTTTATACCCTTAAGGGACCACAGCGAAAGAACGAAAGATAAGATAAAAATTCCTATAACTATTTTTATAAACATATTAAAATTTTGCAGTAATATCCTTACCTATTATTATAGTAACATCGGATATATCCCTTTGGGAAGTTTTAGTAGGTTTAACGCCTAAAATTCCAGATATTCTTTTAACGGAATAGCTTAAATCACCGGAATAAAGTACTTTAGTTGAATCCTCTACGGTGTCTGAGCTTGTTACAAGCACGACATCTGCCCCTATATTATTCAGTAAATTTGCAAGCCTGTTTCCCAACCCGTAAACGGAAGTGCCGTTAATTATTTCTATTGTTGTTTTTTCGTTTGCTATTTCGGTGTCTATAAAAAATGACGAGGTAAAAGAGTTTATGCTCAGGGAATCTTTGGATGATAAATCCCTTTCATATATCGAGCTTTGCGGGACATCCTTGGTAAACAGTAAAAGCCTAAGCCCGTCTAAAACGGTAAAGTTTACCGATGTATTCCGGTAATGGAATAAAATATTTGAAATATCCGAACTAATGTCTGCTTTGTCAATTTTAAGGTCTTTAACACGGACTGTTGCATCCACGGGAAGCTCTAAAAATTTCCCCAAATCCTCCCCCGCCGTATTCCCTTTAAGGTTTAAAATTGTTATAGAACGGTTTTGCGGGGAAAAAGAAACAAGCGAGGTCCGGTTATCCCCTAATATGGCAACATTAAACCTATGTTCTCCGTCAAAGGTGCTGTTTTTTAAAAGTAAAATGCCTTTTACGGCAAAAGACGCAAAAATTAAAAAAAGTACGGCTGCACAAAAAATAAACGCAAATCTTAAATTGCTGTTTTGTTTTTTCTTATGTTTCATAGAAAATTGGTTCTTTTTTAACCCGGCCTAAAATCGCTCCGTGAGCCGTGTACGAATAGTACTAAGAAGGCGAACGGTATAAGATTAGGCGGGCTTTTTCTTAGATACCAGTTCGGGCATTTGAAACGTAGGATATGAAACCGCAGGATTTTTCCCTGTTTTATCTTTTTTAGGTTTTTTCTTTTCTCCTTTATAGAAACCTCCAAAACTTCCCATAAAATCACCTCCTTAATATAATTAATAATATTCTAAGCCTTATGTCAATCTTTCCGGCTATTTGGAAATTATTTTTTCAAGTTCAAAAGGCAGCGGGGATTCAAAGCTTAAGGTTTTGTTTGTTGCGGGATGGATAAACGATATCTTATGCGCATGAAGAAAGACTCTTCCAAGAATTTTCCTGTCGTCCCTGGAGGTTTTCCTTCCCCCGTAAAGAAAGTCCGAAAAAATAGGATGCCCGCTGTATTTTAAATGAACTCTTATCTGGTGTGTCCTTCCGCTTAGGGGATTTAATTCCAAAAGGCTCATTGGCTCTTCTTTTTTTTGGGAAATTGGAAATTGGAAATTGGAAATTACGCGGTAACGCGTTATTGCTTCTCTTCCCCCTGCCAAAACTCCGAACTTTTTTCTGTCCCACGGAAGCCTTCCCACGGGAACATTTATTTCACCCTCGGTAGGGGCAACTTTACCGTGTACCAAGGCAAGATAGGTTTTTTTTACAATCCGTTCTTTAAACTGTCTTTGAAGCTCTTCAAAAGCACCCCTGTTTTTTGCGGCAATAAGTATTCCCGAGGTTTCCTTATCTATCCTATGGACTATTCCGCTTCTTTTATAAAAATCGCTCTCCTTATCTTCTTCTTTTAGCCACAAACCGTGAGCCATGAGCTTGTTTTCTATCCAATCCTGCACGGTCTCCTCCCCTTTTGTGGTGTCCGACCTGTTAACGGTAATTCCTGCGGGCTTATCCAATACAATAATATCATCATCTTCGTAGATGACTTTAACTTCGCTCATTTTCGCTCTCTCTTCCCTATTACCTCCTGCTTGAGGAAAATTGCAATGGAAACAAGAAAAAGACCGAGAAGCACCGCGTTTTCCAGGGAAAGCAGATTAAAAGATTTAAATCCTTCTATTATCCTTGATAAAAAAGTGATAACCGGAAACAAAATTAAAAATATGACTCCCATGCTTCCATTTTTTAAGTTGTTACGAAAAGACGCTCTAAGAAAAATTTTCAAAAACATAAAGAAAAGAATCCCGTAGATCAAAAACGAAAAAAGAAATACTGCCAAGTAACTCACTCCGGTCAAAAGAAATAATCCCAAAAACCCGAAAGGAAGACAGCTTAAAAGCCCTATAGCCGAAAAATCAAAAAGTCTCCCGGCAGGAAGTTTTTCTTTCCTTGCGTAAAATAAAAGGAAAAGAGAGCCCCCGATTATGGCACCCACAAGGGAGAGGCCGGGAAAATAAGGGAAAAGTAAAAAACCCAAGGGGCTGAAAAAAACCGGCCTTGGGTGAAAAAACACATAAAAAATCCTCGAAGATAAAAGTGCTATAAGCGCAGTAGCAAAAGCTGTATTGAATACACCCTCAAGCGGCATATCTTTTTTTATAATAACCAGGTCGTCGTTTGATAAATGATACAGCGTGTATAAAAATATAAAAAAACAAATTATAAGAACAATAAAGAAAAAGTGCATCATAAATTATCCCTTTTTGTAAATACCACCCTGAATAATGCGATAAGAAGGACGCTTATGCCTATTATAGTTAAAACTCCCCTTACGCCTATTAAATCGGCAAGACTCCCGGCTAAAAGTATAGGAAGCACCGAGAAAAGCCCCACCAAAGTGCTTAATGCCCCGTAAACCTTACCCCTGAATTCATCCGAAGTCTCCTCCTGGAGAATTGTATTTGCAGGTATAAACACCAATGCACTTCCGAAGCCCAAAATAAAGGCAAGAATATATAGAATGTGCATACTGGTAATCCTTAGTATGTGCGGAAGATAAAAATTAATCGCGTGCACAATTTCCCGGTTTTCAAGCCTTGAGCCGTACGGAAGAAGCAGTATGGAGAATCCTACTATAATAAGCCCTGCCCTTGTAAGTTTTTCTTTTGAAACATGATGCCAAAAACTGCCGGTAATTATAGCGCCAACAGCCATACCAATAATTGCCGGGGTCACGAAAAGTATCGGAAAGTTTTCTATTCTTATCCTTAAAATATGCTCCGCATATCCTGGGCCTATTGTTGCCAAAACTAAAATAATTATTTGAGCAAGGGCCAAAAGAAGAAGCGCCCTGTAAATTACCTTTGTCTTTGCCATTATGGAAATTGCCGATTTTATTTCTTTTACAAAATTCATATTTTCCAAAATCTCCTTTTGGTTTTCTTTTTTGCGTACTTCTTTAAAGTCAATTAAATAAGCAAAAAAACCGGAAATAAGGAATAACAAAGCAAGGAAAATAAAAACGTTTGTTCTTCCAAGCAGAAGAAGGACCGGCCCGGAAAGCGCGTAGGATATGAATATGGAAGCATATAAACCTATACCAAACAGCGCATTTGCCGAAAGCAAAAGGTCTTTTTTTACAAGATGGGGTATTATCGGAGTCTCGGCCGGGATATAAAACTGGGTCACCACCGCTACCAAAAAAGTAATGATATAAATAATAAGGATATTTGAATGCAAAAAAATCAAAGGTATCACCAAAAGGGCCCTTAATAAGTTTGTCGCGAATAAAACGTTCTTTTTATTTCTTTTATCTACATAAACTCCCGCCAAAATCCCGAAAAGAAGCGACGGAAGCATAAAGGCTATAACAACACCGGAAACGGCTGTATTTGATCTTGCGACGGCAAAAGATATAAGCACTAAAACGAAGTTGAACATGTTTATCCCCATCTGACAAAAAAATTCGGAGAGAAGGAGGAACAAAAATGGGCGCACCGCCAGAGTTTGCAAAATTTTATTGTTCTTCATAAATTAAGCTTTTTCGCTGTAGGCTCCGGTTCTGGTATCTACGCGGATTTTGTCACCGGTCTTAACAAAGAGCGGAACTTTTGTGCTTAACCCGTTTTCCAAAACCGCATCTTTAAAAACATTAGTCGCAGAATTTCCCTTAACCCCCGGAGCGGTTTCTTCTACAACAAAATCCATTTTTGGAGGAAGGTTTACCGAAAGGGGCTCATCCCCTAAAAAACTTACGGAAAAAATTTCACCTTCTTTTAGATAGGGAGATTCATAAGAAATAATCTTTAACAAAACTTCAACCTGTTCGAATGTGGAAGGGTTCATAAAATATGCTTTCTCCCCGTCTTTATACAAATATTGCAGGTCTTTTTTTATAACCTGCAATTCGTTTACTTTTGCCCCGTTTATAAAACTCTTGTCTGTTGTCGAACCGCTTCTGATATTTTTTACCTTAACTTTTATGTTGGCGCTTCCCCTTCCCATTTTTATGTGCTCATAGGAAAGCACCTGGTAAATATTACCCTGGTCTTCAAAAATTGTCCCTGACCTAAGTTCCGTTACTCCTATCATATTTTAGTTATAACACTTTATTTTCTCTTAACCCTTACCAAACCTGCTCCAACAACAATTTCAACTCCCCTTTTCTCTATTACATCCAGGAAAATATTGGCGCCGATTGAATCAGAAGCCATATGCCCGGCATTAATTACATTAACATGAAGTTTTTTAAGCTCTGTTAAAGCCTCTTCCGGAATATGCATATCAACCATTGTACCTACCCCTGCTTTTGCCATTTCAATATAAAGTTCTTTTGACGGATTTGTGCCTCCGGTAAAGGAAATCGCAATTTTTCCGGGTCTCCCTTTGGGGCTTCCCGAAACTATTTCCGGACCATTTTTACCCTTTGCCGCTTCCTGGTATTCCGGTAATTCCATCATAAAATCCACTATCTCTTCCACCGTGTCGAATTTTTTCCCCGAAAGATATTTTTTCATAAACTTATCTCCCAAATTATCCCATGCTGTATGCAGGTTCATCAAAGGCATCTCCAGTAACCTTGCCGCATCAACTACCTGGTTATGGTTACTCGGATGAATCCTTCTTTTAACCGTATCACTTCTTTCCCTCATAAGAGCATCGCTTACGTTAACCGGTACTCCGACTTCTGCCAAAGTATCCACCTGAAGGTCCATTACACCATGAAGCGCTGCCAATGCTATTCCGATTGGGTGGTGGCCTATAACGGCGTCAATCTTTTTTCCTTTTTGATTTAGCCTGTCTGCCAAAAGAACTTCCGTAGCATCTGCGTCAATGCCTACCAGAACTTTTTTTATCGGGGTTTTAGGATTTCCGTAAAGAATTCTGGTATCGGAATAAGGGTTTGTTAACATTTCCTTGTCGAAATACTTTTTTTTCTTTTCCGGCAGGTCTTGATACTCTTTTTTAAGCTTTGCCAGAAGCTTTCTTACCTGAGCTTCTCCTCTTGGATCGGCCTTTATTGCCATCTCAAGCGCCAAATCATATATTTCCTGAAGTGTCATAAACTATATTCTAACATTTGAACCTGAAAAAATAAAGGCGCCGGAAGGTTCAACAATTTTGTGGGCGAGGAGGGAGTCGAACCCTCACGGCCTTTACGGCCAGTAGTTTTTGAGACTACCGCGTATACCATTCCGCCACTTGCCCACATTGACTATTATACCAAATATGCTTCAAAAATGAAGCAAAATCAAATAAATGCCAAAAAAGCATTGATAAATACTTAAGCCTACAGTATAATCTTTATGTCAGGTCTTCTAAGCGCCTTTTAAGCTACTAGACTCATAATTATTTGTTTATGAAAGAGAAATTATCGAAAAGACTGTCAAAAATTGTCCACATTGCCAAAAATGCGCCAAACAAAAAAACTCATTTGGATTTTATAGCAGCCCTTCTTACAATTCCGGTTTTACTGTCGGTTATTATTTTAAATTACAATAACCTGAACAATCTGCAAAAATCAAAAATCACCAATCCTTCTCCGACCGCGCAGGAAAAACAGGTTATTATAGTTTCGCCGAGCCAAATTCCCGGCGCAACTGTAAATAGTCCCGCGCCGGCTCCTTCATGCAAAAAACAAATAGGGCCTTTATCCATATCTTATCCTTCGGAAAACCAAACGGTCAGCGATAACCCGGTCTGCGTTAACATTTCCTATACCGATACAAGTTACTGTTCTGTAGTCTGGTCATACAGGATAAACGGAGGAACATGGTCGGATTACAACAGCAATAATCCCTGTTTGTACAATATGCCCAACGGAAATATTAAATTTGATTTAAGGGTCCAAAGTACTGTGGCACAGGACCAGCAGCAGACTTTTACCAGGAATTTTGTTTATAACGGACAGGGAACAATTGCAACACCTTCCCCAACGCCCACCGCATCGACCTCGGCTACCACACAATAAAAATTGAAAAGCGAAGGAGGTAGCAACTTTCGGATGAACCGAACGACGTCAACTTAAAAAATGAACTATATCTGATTTCAAAAAAGGAGTTCGTTTAGTGAGCGGGATTGAGGCTAATTTTAAAAAAATTTAGCGAACGTCATTCCGAAAGGAGTTACCGACTGAACTTTCTACAATTTCCAAAATTAAACCAACCCACAAAAAATATGGATTGGTTTAATTTAAATTATCAAAGTTTGACTTTAAGCCATTCCTTGAGTACCACTTGTGTCTCCTCCTGCGGGAGGGGTTTGTCCGGGAACCGGAGGAACCTGTGGTTCGCTCTGTCCCGGGACTACTGTTGGTTCCTGCATCGGCGGTGTTTCCGGCACCGGCGGTGTTTGTGTAGGAAAACCCGGCTCAACTGGAGCTCCAGGCTCAGGCTGAGCTGGTACTGTCGGCTCTGCGGGTACTCCCGGCATAACCGGCTGGTTTGGGTCTTGCTGTGGTACTCCAGGCATTTGGTTTTGTGTATCGTCCATTATATTTATTCACCCCCTTCCCGTTTTTTATCCGTATTATAAAATCTTATCCTATCTCCCCTAAAAAGTAAATCAATTTCCCCAACCGGTCCGTTTCTGTGCTTGGCAATCAGAAGCTTAGTAGGCATAATATTGGAAGTCACTTCGGCATCGGGCCTGTACAGAAACATTACAACATCGGCATCCTGTTCAATTGCCCCCGACTCCCTTAAATCCGCCAGCTGGGGCTTTCTTTCTCCCCTGTGCTCCACTGCCCTGGAAAGCTGGGAAACGGCAATTACGGGAATTTTTAATTCTCTTGCAAGATTTTTCATTCCCTGTGAAATAATTGAAACCTCCTGAACCCTGTTGTCGTAACGTCTTCCCGGGTCCGCAAGCTGAAGATAGTCAACTATTAATAATTCTATGTGCTGTTCGAGCTGAAGCCTTCTTGCTTTAGTCCTCATTTCCGAAATGCTTATTCCGGGGGTATCATCTATAAAAAGGGGGGCATCTGCCAATTCTCCCATAGCCTGGGACAGTTTGGTAAAATCGCTTTCCGCAAGTCTTCCGGTTTTTAATTTCCACGCATCAACGTCTGCCTGGCCTATTAAAAGCCTGTCAACAAGCTCTTCTTCGCTCATTTCAAGTGAAAATATTCCAACCGGCTTTTTCTGCGTTACGGCAACATTTTGTGCTATGTTTACAATCATTGCTGTTTTTCCCTGTCCGGGCCTTGCCGCTAAAATAAGAAGGTTTGAAGCCTGCATCCCCGACAAAAGATTATCCAAATCTATAAAACCAGTCTGAACCCCTCTAAACCCGGCTCCTTTTTTATGCAATTCGTCTATCCTGTCAAAACTTGCGGCCAACCCTTCTTTTATTGCCGTGAACCCTTTTATATTATGCCCCTGGGAAACCGCAAAAATTGAACTTTCGGCCCTGTCTAATAATTCTGCAGGTTCTTTTTCCGTATCGTAACCCATTTCCGCAATTTGCGTGCCTATGTGTATAAGGGACCTTTTTGTAGAAGCCTCTTTTATAAGATCCGCATAATGCTCAACGTTTGCAGCGGTAGGAACGGAATCAACTAGAGAGCTAAGGTAGGAGGATTCAACTTTTCCGTCGGTTTTGTTTTTTTTAAGCCTTGCAATAAGAGTAAGAAAATCTATGGGTTTTCTTTCGTCATATAACGAAAGCATGGAATCAAATATCAAACCGTTTATGTCATTATAAAAATCTTTCGGAGAAATTATTTCCGAAACCAAGCTGATAGCGTCCTTATCTATAAGGACTGCGCCTAAAACACTTCTTTCTGCTTCTTCATTGCTCGGGGAAACTTTTGGGTTTGCCATAATACTCACTTTCGTTCGCAAATCTTAAATCCTAAATTAAAAATTCTAAATAAACTCTAATTTTTAAAATCGAATGTTTAAGATTTCGGACATTAGGATTTTTATTTTATTTAGAAATTAGTATTTAGTATTTAGAACTTGTATTTTACTTCAGTAAAATAACCTGCATTTCTTCAGGCAGTTTTCCTTCTACGGCGCTGAATTTCTGGACTTTCTCGGCATCATCTTTTCCCAATGCCTTAACGCTTTCCTGAGCTTTCTCTCCGTATAATACTACTACTCTTGGTTCCAGCGCTGTGACGACCGCAGGGTTTATTTCGGTATCCGCGTTAAATATTGCGACTTCCGCTCCGTCAATTTTATCTGTAACTTTTGTTATTGAACTTGTTTTTGCAAGCAAAACGTCAACTCCGTCAACATTTAAATCAAAAACCGTAGAGCCGTCAAGGCTTATTCCGGAAACCTTAACTCCCCCTACCTCATAATCCCCGGGTGATTTTATTACAACTCTAAAATCCGAAACCTTTGCAGTACTGTAATCATCAGATAAAACCAGCACTGCGTCTGCGGGTGTCTTCGGCAGCTTTTCAAAAGGGTCAACTATAAAAGTGGCGCGTTTGCTTTTTATTCTTAAGGACTTTAAATCGAGAAGTGAAACTTCCATTGGGTCATAGTAGCACATCTTTTTTACCTTGACAAGATAATCAATTTTTCGTATTATGACGACCATGAAACAAGAAAGAGTAATACTTTCGTTTATCATGGTCTTAATAGGACTACTGGTAGCGGGAGTAGCTTTCTACCTCTACCAGGGTACAAAAACCATACCTGCCTCTAAATTAAAAACAGTAACTGTTGCAACTCCAACTCCTTCTGCTAATCCTTCCGCCGTTTATTTAAATATCGACAGCCCTGCCGATGAAAGTGTCGTAAACAATAAAGTGCTTACTGTTTCGGGAAAAACAGTAGCCGGAGCAACTGTTGTAATTCTTACATCTTCTTCTAGAGACGTAGTACAGCCTTCACAAACCGGGGACTTTTCAACAACAATTAATCTTGACGACGGAGAAAATTTTATACAGGTTATTTCTTTTGGCCCGGACGGACTTTCGAGTACGGTAAACCGTACAGTCACCTATTCAACCGAAGATTTCTAAACTATGAAAAGAATTTTAATTATTTTAATCTTTTTTGCGGTGCCAGGACTTATTTTTTCTAAAAATATTCCCGTTTTTGCCGCAAACCCAAGCCCCTCCCCTTCCAGCCAGGCCGTAATACAACAGCAATTAGATGAATTAAAAACCAAGATTGCTTCCCGGGTAGCCCAGCTAAAACTTGTTGAAAAACGGGGAATAATCGGAAAAGTAACAGACTCAAACGACACTCAAATTACACTGTCCGACATTTACGGAAATACCAGGTTTATAGACGTTGACGAACTGACAAAGTTCTCCAACCCAAATGTAAAATCAACTTCCTCATTTGGGATTTCCGACATAACCGACGGCATGCAAATCGGAGTCCTGGGACTGTTTAATAAACAATCCAGGAGAATTCTTGCCAGGGACGTACAAGTTATTTCTCTCCCTAAAACAATCATCGGAGCCGTTTCCGCAATAGATAAAAAAAATTATAACTTTTATGTAGTTTCGGAAGACGGTAAACAAACTTTTATAGACGTAGAAACAGTCAGTAAAACCTATTCTTATACGGGAGGCACTTTATCAACTGCGGGCTTTTCAAAAATCACAACGGACGAAACCGCAGTTATACAGGGATTCCCGGACAAACAAAACCCCGACCACATTATTGCTTCTGTAATAATTTTACTTCCGGACGTCCCCAAAAGTCCTAAAATAAATTATGTCCCGGCCATAAATCCCAACGCGTCAATAGTTCCTTCAACAGGAAGCGGAACAAAATTAACCCCGATAGTAAGATAAAATGGATTTTAAAAAAGAACTTAAGAGAAATAAAATAGACTCTATTCTTATTACTTATCCCCAAAACGTGTTTTACCTGACAGGATACAGGGGTTTTTTAAGCGAAGAAAAAGACGCAAAAGTATTAATAACAAAAAAAATAAATTATCTTTTTACAGACAAAAGGTATCTTGGCGAACTTAATAAGCTGAAAGGTTTTCAAACCGAGGATATTTCCCTATTTTTAAAAACTGTTAACGAAAACAAAATAAAATCGGCGGGATTTGAGGAAACTTCTGTAAATATTCCGGAATATAAATCCCTAAAGAAAATTTTTAAACGTTTAAAACCCCTATCCGGAGTTATTGAAAATTACAGGTCGGTAAAAGAAGCCGGAGAAACTGCAAAAATAAAAAAGGCGTGCGGAATCGGCGACAGGGCTTTTAAGTACATACTTGGAAAAATTAAAGAAGGCGTTACGGAAGAAGATATCGAGATGCAGCTGGAAACTTTTATCAGGGGGCAAAAGGCAAATATTTCGTTTAGGCCGATTGTTGCTTTCGGAAAAAATTCCGCAGTTCCCCACCACCAAAACGGAAAAACAAAGCTAAAAAGGGGCATGATAGTCCTTTTGGATTTTGGCGTAAATTACAAAGGATATTGCTCGGATATGACAAGGACGGTTTTCTTCGGCCCTAAAAACGAAAAATTCGAACAGATTTATAAGACTGTTTTAGAGGCTCAAAATTCAGCCATCCAATTCATAAATCATAAATCTTCAATCAGAAATCAGAAAATAATCGCTTCCGGGGTAGATAAGGCAGCCCGTCAATATATTACCGGTAAAGGATTTGGGTTAATTCCCCACAGCACCGGCCACGGAATAGGGATACAAGTCCACGAAAAACCAAGCCTTTCTCCAAAAAGCAAAGATATATTAAAAAGCGGTATGATATTTTCTATAGAACCCGGCATTTATTTGGAGAATTTCGGAGGGGTAAGAATAGAGGACCTATTCTGTCTTTCCGGCAAAGGCCTTAAAAAATTGACCCATTCCCCTTCCGGAATTTTTTATCTATAATAAATTTATATGCTTGAAGAGTTTAAAAAAGAATTTACGTCTTTCAGGCTTTTGGCAATACTTCTTACCATTGCCGTCGGGCTTTATTTGTTTCAAATTGCGTGGCAGCTTGTAGGAAATTTTTCCGACGTAATTGCCATTCTTATCTGCGCATGGCTTTTAAGCTTTATACTTGAACCGCCTTCATATAGACTCGGTAAATTTACAAAGTTACCGATAGTCTGGGCCGCCTTAATCGTGTACATAATCATTGCCGTAATTTTGACTGTTGCAACAGTTATATTTATTCCGACAGTCATTTCGCAGCTTTACGTTCTTTCAACTTTAATTCCGCATTACCTTGTTTCGGCGCCCAAATTTGTCCAATCATGGAATTTTAACTTTGCTTCTTCTTTTGACAGCTTTGTAACCTATGTCCCATCTGTTGCCCAAACACTTGTATCTATTTTGGTAATTTTAATTCTTTCTTTTTATTTTATTGTTGACAAACAAAGGATAAATGCGGAAATCTATAATCTGGCACCAAAAAAATGGCACGAGAATTTAAAATTCATACAAAAAGTAATCGACGAAACATTTGCATCTTTTTTCAGGATCCAGGTAATTTTCGGTGTTTTGGCCGGGATAACAACCTGGATTGTCCTTACCCTTTTCGGAATAAATTTTGCGGCTTCTACTTCGCTTATTGCAGGAATTCTTACCATAGTACCTTTAATAGGGCCTATCTTAGGAATAATTCCCGCCGCTTTTATTGCCCTTATTTCAGACCCGACAAACCCTACAAAGGCTATCCTTATTTTTGTAATTCTGCTTTTAATACAGCAGCTTACATTTAACGCAATCGGCCCGAGGCTTTTGGGAAAAGCATTCAAGCTCCACCCGATTATTATTATTCTCTCTTTTATAATAGGGGCAAAAGTAGCAGGGCCTTTGGGCGCAGTTTTTGCCGTTCCCGTTATCGGAATAATAGGAATAATATTTCGAGAACTCGGCCACTACTTTATAAACCCCACGAAATCATAATTTGAGGATAGACAGTAGATGTTAGATGTTACCCGCCTGCAACGCTTTGCGAGCATGTGCGGGCAGGGAATTTGATGTTAGAAGGTAGAAATTAGAGTCCAACTTCTATTCTCAAGCTTCGAATTCTAGCTTCCAGTTTCCACTGTCTACCCTCAACTTTTAACGCTTATTGTGGTATTATATAGTCATGAATATCCAGACTTTAAAGGGATTCAGGGACTTCCTTCCAAAGGAAGCCAAAAAAAGGGAATACGTTATAAACACCTTGAAAAAGGTGTTTGAGTTATATGGTTTTGAACCTTTGGAAACTCCAAGCCTTGAATACGAAGAAATATTAACGGGAAAATACGGAGACGAAGGGGACAAATTAATGTATAAATTCGAAGACAACGGAAAAAGGAAAGTTGCCTTAAGATACGACCAGACAGTTCCCCTGGCCCGTGTGGCTTCCCAATACCAAAACGAACTTCCTATTCCTTTTAAAAGGTACCAGATACAAAACGTTTGGAGGGCGGAAAATACACAAAAAGGAAGGTACAGGGAATTTGTCCAGTGCGATGTAGATACAGTCGGCTCCCCTTCCCTTTTGGCAGATGCGGAAATAATTGCATGTACCCTTGAATGTATAAAACAATTAGGGTTTAAAAACGCCAAAGTATTAATAAATGACCGTTCTGTTTTTAAAGACCTAAAACCGGCATTTGTTTCTGCAATAGATAAATTGGAAAAAATCGGAAAAGACGGAGTAATCAAGGAACTTATCGGAAAAGGAATGGAAAAAACCGATGCCGAGACAGTTGTGAACTCCTTCGATGATACAAAACCTGTACCAAATGTTAACAGTCTTTTTGAACACTTAAAAAAATTAGGACTTATCCAAAACAAAGATTTTGTTTTTAAGGCAAGCTTGGCAAGGGGCCTTGATTATTATACTTCCATAATCTTTGAGGTAGTCGCCGACGACTATCCCTATGGCTCTATTGCCGGAGGAGGAAGATACGACAAGCTTATCGGAATGTTTGCGGGTAAAGATATACCGGCGGTAGGCGTAGCGTTTGGATTCGACAGGCTAATGGAAGCTATGGAAAACTTAGGGCTTTTCCCCGCAGGGTTAGATGTAATAAAAGTGCTGGTTACAAACACTAACGAAAAAAAGGCATTGGAAACAGCAAGCCGGTTAAGAGTTGATAATATTAATGCCGAACTTTACCCGGACGAAAAAGATTTGGAAAAACAGCTTAAATACGCGGATAAAAAAGGCATTCCCTACACAATTATTTTTGACAAAGAAAAACTTATTCTAAAAGATATGGTAAGAAGGACCCAGGAAACCTTAACTCTGGAAGAAATAACCGCAAAGCTTAAAAAACAGTAAAATACTCCTTGACAACTCTAGTATATAAAAATATACTTATTTGTGATAATAATCACAATGGAAAGAGCAAAACAAACCAGGCACGCGGGAGACGCGGCGGAAAAATTAGCAGATAGAAACATAAGAAGGACGATTTTAAGAGATTCCGCAATTTCGGAAAACAACAGAAACCAAACCGTACAACCGGAAGTTATATTTTCGGCAAGCCCGGCAGAAATTCCTTCAATTCCCCACGCAAACACTCCCCAAATGTTTGACTAATCTATAATGTAATTAAAATCATTGACAAGAATAAATTAAAGCATCTATTCTTTTGTTATGGCAAAAGATTCAGGACCAAGACCCCATATAGGATTTGCAGGTTTTTTCGTGGTAATTACAGTAGGCTTAATTCTTATGTTAATGAATATAGGCGTAAGTTTGGGTTTATCTTTTAGAATACCAACCACTAACGCAAACCTTACTGTTGCGGGGTGTTTGGGAGAAAAAAATAAAGCGCTTGCCGCGCTTCCCTTTTATGTAAGAAACCGTTTGGGGGAAAACACTGATTTTATAAACCATTCAATGACAATGACAGTAGGCCCCATAGAAGGCTGCGAACTTGGAGTAATAGGATATCAGAGCGGAGCCCCTTCGTTTGCTATCCACATCGCAGCTAAATAACAAATAATTAAAATGAATGAATATTTATCGGAGCAGCAAATTCAAGAGTTGGCCGAACTTGCGGAAAAAGACCTTCTGCATTGCGAAATCTTTTTAACTCATTCTTCATCTGAAGAAACAGAAACAGAAACCGAACCTATGAAAAAATTAGAAACACTCATAGGCTTTACAAATAATTTGATTTTTCTTCCACATGTAAATGACTACTTTGCTGCAACAGGATTAAAAACAATAATAGCGGATGCAAGATGTATTTTGGGTGAAGTATATCCGCTGGGAACAGTCGTATATGTAAATCATGAAGGTGTAAGAATGGGAATAGCGGATGCAAACCATAACTGGAATCAGGATTCCGGTACTCCCCTTACCACAGATACACTTAAAATGGTAAATCCCAAAAATAATAACATTATTAATATTCTTAGCGGTTTGACAGAAATTGCTGTGTTAAAACGGATTCAAAATGCCATTAGGCATCCGGAATTTTTTTGTTCTTAATCTCTTAGAAGACCACTTAATCCGCCATCAGCGCAGAATAATTCCGGTTTAACGGATAAAGATTAAGTTTTTCGGGGAAAATATCTTGCTTCAACCGACACTTGCCCCGAACCTTCTTCCCAAACCAAAACATCCCTGACATCGGTTAGGTGCTTTCCTAAATGTCCGATTTCCAATAATGCTTTAATGCCATACCCGAATCTTTTTCTTTCGTCTCTCCCTTCAATGGTTTCCAGAGCTTCTGTTATTCCCATTTGCGGATAATTAGCGCTTGTTTCCCCCATCCAGTCATAGACTTCCTGCAGCTGGGCCCGATTAAAACTTGCCACTATCCGTCTTGGAGATTCGGGGGCTTCGGAAATGCGATTCCTTTTATTAATCCTTCTTCTTACCTGCTCTGCTTTTCTTTGTTCGCGTCTTCTCTCGAAGTATCTTTCGTTTTCCATAAATCATACAAAACGAAATAAAATATTAGGCCTTTGGGGATTACCAATAAATTATACCACTGCATGTAAAGGAGCGGATAAAATTACAGGGTTATTGCGGTTAAATCCGAGAGTTCGGATTTATAGTAGTCGGGCAATTTAGACCATGCAATAATATGGTCGTGCACAACTGCTTCATATTCGCTTGAAGACAAGTTTCCCTCCGAAAGCCTTTGTTCCAGATTTAATATACTTGTAAGAATACTTGCTACAGGAGCCGGAGCAATATAGCAAAAATCCCTTTTACCAGGAGCCTCTCCTATAAAGTTGAGCTGTACGGGATGTTTTTCTTTCATCCGGCTATTATACAATTTATTATAGGACATTTCAAATCGACCAGGCTCAACCCCTGGGGTTGAAATTGGGAAATTGGGAGGTTATAACGCTGATTCAACTATTTTTACAAATTCGCTTGCATTCCTTTGTGCATTTTCTTCTCCGCTAAAATGGCTGAAGTTTTCGTATGTTAGAAGTTTTGCGCCAAGCTCCCCTGCTATTTCTTCCCCCTGGGAATACGGAAGGTATTCGTCGTCTTTGGAATGGACTACTATAAATTTGTCTGCAAGTTTTTTTACCTTTTCTATATCTACCGCGTAATCGAAAAAGTCCGAAAAGTTTCCGTTTGCCCGTTTTCTGTTTTCTTTATAATTGTTATTTAAAGCCGATATAAGGATTACCGTATCAACTTTAGTATTGTACTTATCCAAATACAAAAGTATAGCCCTTGTACCAAGACTATGGCCTACCAATACAACCATCTTTTTTGAACTTTTTACTTCCCCATCTATTATTTCCAGCCAGTCCTTGCTATGGGGATATTCGCCTCCCGGCATTTGAGGAATTGAATAATCTATTCCCAAATCCTGCATTTTCTTTGCAATAAGCTGATATTTTGTTTTTTTAGGCGAGGACGTATATCCGTGTATAAAAATAACCTTCTTCACAGTCTGATTATAACACGAGAAAAAAATTGAAGCTAAACAAAAAATAATGCAGTTTACGTGATTGACAATAAACGATTTTTGTTATATACTTTGAGCATAAATTGGGGCGTCAACCGTTAGGATGATGGCCCTTTTTTTATGCCTCGGCTTTATACTCCATCACCTTAAATCGTTTAGAATTAACTCCGCCTATGAAATTCTTTATCTTAAGATTTGTCAGAATTATATTTAATATTTTAATCTTATTTTTGTCACCAGAAACTAAGTTTAGATCTTTCTTGTAACAATAGCTTACTGCACCAATCAACAAATCAGTTACCTGAATTAAATTCACACCTTTTGAATCAACCCTATGAACACCTGCAATCGCCAATCTATTAAAGTGGGTGTTAAGACTATGTTTTACATCAACTTCAAATGCTATTTTTTTAGGCGTTGCTATATAGTCAGCTAAAATAGTCAGAACTTCATTTTCTTCTATGCTTTTTTGCAAAAGAATTTCAGTGAATTTTTGATAGGCAAGATAAAGATTGCTATCAAATGCTTTTTTGAAATCTACATCATCTTTATTTATAAAAATACATGAAAAATAGATACCTGGAGTCTCAAAAATTGCTTTAACTATTTCTTCTAAAACTCCTACTTTTGCCTTTGAAATAGTATTCCACTTGATTTCATCATAAAAATTATTTTTTTCTCTTATGCTTCTAATTCTTGAGTCTAAGAAAAAAGGCTGCATGCATTTAACTATTCCTAAACAAAAAAATCGATTAACTTTATCGTTAAGATTTCCAGTTTCATCAAGAAAAACAAAAGGGGTCCTAATTTTTTTATAGTCTTTGAGATTTAAATTCATAAATTTATCTTAAATATATCACTTTCTGATCTAATTGACTATAAAAGTCTTGTATTAGGTTCAATAATCTTGTATAATCATTAGGTTATGAAGCAGGCTATTCACCCACAGTTTTATCCGAATGCGACTGTTATTTGCCAGTGCGGAAACACCTTTACAACAGGTTCTACACAGGAAGTAATCCGCGTGGAACTTTGCAGCAAATGCCACCCTTTTTATACGGGCGAACAAAGGTTTGTTGATTCCAAATCAAAGATTCAAAGGTTCCAGCAAAAACAGCAGGCTGCGGCCCAATACGTTGCAAAGAAAAAAGAAAAACAGGCCCCTAAAAACGAAGGACCCAAGACTCTCCGCGAAATGCTAGAAGCATTAAAGTAGCTAAAACGGAGATCCCCAATGGATTATCGAGAAATACAACTTCAGGAACTTGACAAAAAAATTGAGGATACAAAAACCCTTTTGGAAGACCCTTCTTTGTCCGACATGGCTAAAAGCGAAATCGAAAACTTGGAAAAACAAAAAGCCGGAATATTAGCCACAATGACAAAAAGCGAAGAAGAAACAAACGAATCACTTGATACAAGAAACGTAATTATCGAAGTTTCCGGCGCTGCAGGAGGAGAAGAAGCAAAGCTCTGGGGACAGGAGTTACTAAGAATGTACATGCGCTACGCACAGCTTTCCGGATTTAAAACCGAGCAGCTGGACGAAAACGTTGTAAAAGTCGAAGGAAACGGAGCGTTTGAAAAGTTTAAATACGAAGCAGGAGTCCACAGGGTACAAAGAATCCCCGCAACGGAAAAACGCGGAAGGGTTCATACTTCAACCGCAACAGTTTCCGTGCTTCCCGAGCTTGAGGACATAGATTTGCACATAAGCCCCGACGATATTACTTTTGAAGCATTTAGGTCAGGGGGCCACGGAGGACAAAACGTTAACAAAGTTTCTACGGCCGTAAGGCTTATCCATAAGCCTACGGGTATTGTTGTTACCTGCCAGACCCAAAGGTTCCAGGCGCAAAACCGGGAACTTGCAATGGAAATGCTAAGGGCAAAGCTTTGGGAAATAGAAGTCGAAAAACAGCACGGAGAAATAGCGGGCCTTAAAGCAACCCAGGTAGGACGCGGTATGAGGTCGGAAAAAATAAGGACCTACAATTTTCCCCAGGACAGGCTTACGGACCATAGGATAAACAAATCATTCCATAACCTTGAGGGGATTTTAGACGGAAACCTCGAGGAAGTGCTGGACAATATGAAAATTCTGGAAACTAATCCAAATACTCCAAATCCTTCTTCTTAAGCCTTTCTATTTTACTCCAATCTTCCTCCACCAATTCTTTGGCGATACGCATTCCCCCGGCCAAATGAGGCAAAATTACGTAGTCTGCATGGGCTTTATACAACTGTTTTGCATCTTGTGTATCAAGTGCCATAACAACCACTTTTGCTTTCCTGTTTTCATTCCTTAACTCTTTAAGAAGGAGTAAATTGTCTTCTATGTCGGGGACCGTGGAAATTACAAGTTTTGCGCTGTCTAACTGTGCCCTTTCCTGTATATCCAAATCCGATATATCGCCGAAAAGCCTGTGGATTTTTCTTCCTTCAAGCTTTTTAACAATTTCCGGGTCGAAATCTATAACAACAACGTCTAAGTCCAAATCATCCAAAGCATCCACAATACTCTGCCCCATCTGGTCTCCTCCTATTACAACAACGTGGTTTTTTAGATCTTCAAACCCGTCCGATACAACCATTTCGTCTTTTTTTACGTTTTGAATTTCCAGAAAGTTCAGCTTTTTATTTAACAGAAGATAAAGCCTGTTTCCGTTTGAAACAAGATACGTAGAAACTGTAAAAGTGATTATTCCAACCAGGGTTATTACCGAAACAATGTTTGCGGAAATATGCCCCAGTTTATATCCTAAAAATACCAAGATAAGAGAAAACTCGGAAATTTGAGACAAAGAAAGGCCTGTTAAAAAAGAAGTCCTTTTTCTGTAACCCATAAAACCCATTATTACCATTACTATTAAGGGTTTGCCCAAAAGGACAAAAATGGACAAAATGATTGCCGGAACAAGGCTTTGGGAAAGGTTTGCAAAAGTCATCTGCATTCCCAAAAGTACAAAGAAAATAACAATAAAGAAATCCCTTAATATCTTAGCTTTTGCAATTATCTGGTAGTTTGCCATTGAATTTGCAAGCGAAAGCCCGGCCAGAAAACCTCCTATTTCTATAGAAAACCCGATAAAAGGCGAACTTACCAAAGCCGCCAGCCCGAAAACCCAGGCAATGCTTACCAAAAACAGCGTCTCTGAAGATTTTGCAATAAGCTCAACGATTTTAGGGAAAATATTGGAGCTTAAATAAATAACCGCTTCAAAAAGTACAACCGCCTTTAGCCCGACAAGGGCAAAATCCAAAATAGACCCGTAACCCCCTGTCTGCT
>JAKALN010000002.1 GCA_021824155.1 bacterium
GCTCGGGCAGACAAAGTCCTTTAGGCTTTATGAAAACGACAAATAACCCAAAATTATTTGCCTATCTTCCCGGCATTAACCGATGGTTTATCAGCGGCGATAAACGTCGGATTTTTTTTGGAAAAAATATAAATTTAAATAAATTTATGTTGAAAGGAGGTGAATAAAATGTTAAAAAAATTAGCAGTAGCAGGAGCATCTGTTGCCCTTTTGGCGGTAACGGCAATGCCGGCATTTGCAGACTGGTCTGGTTTAAACTTGACCAATAATGCTGTTCTATTTAACACGGTTAACACGTCTTCCAACACGGGAAATAATTACCTTAAATCCTGGGAAGATGAGCTTAACGGAGGATCCATCCATACAGGTAACGCTCTTTCACAAGGGCAATTAGGAAATGTTGTAAATTCTAACAGCCTTTCCGATATACAGGTTGGATTTTCCGAAGATTGGGGAGGGTTAAATGTTGCTAATGGTGCAACCCTTTACAATACGGTTAACACATCTTCAAACACCGGTTCAAACTACATAAAGGGAGAAGGTGTTGATGGTGGTTCAATCGTGACGGGAGGTGCCGGAGCTGGCTCTGTAGTGACAAATGTTGTTAACACAAATGTCTTACATGATGTTGGCGTAGGTTATTTTCCCTTTTAATTCTTTTCCGGTCCGCGGGGAGGGCAAGTTTGTTTCAGGGCTCTCCCCGGGACGGAAGAATTTTTAGATTTGAGAATAGATAATAGACGCTGGAATTTGAGGTTAGAAGATAGAAGTTGGTAGGAAAATCTTAACAGCTATCAACTATATAAAGTGTGATTATAAATACAGAAAATATATAGGATAAGGCCTATAAAAGCGTTGCATACGTGTATGCAAATGATTGATGATTTACGATTCAAGATTTAAGCATAGGAGAAGAAATATATGGGACTAAAATTTAAAAAAATAACGGCAATAATTTTAACAGTATCAATAATGCTGTTATATTCCATGCCAAAGCCATATGTGTTTGCGGATACTTCTCCTTCTCCTACTCCGGCTTCTACAACGGTAGATAATACGGCAACAGTTTCAAATACCTCATCCACTACTTCAAATACGGGAACCAATTCGGTAAATCCAACTCCAACGCCAAGTTCTTCCCCCGATCCAAGCGTATCGCCCAGTCCTACACCCGACCCTTCGTCAACACCTGCTCCTTCCCCCGATCCGAGTGTTTCTCCAAGCCCAACTCCGGATCCTTCTCCGGGCATAAATGCTACAAATTCGGCAGCAATAACAAATAACGGTTCTTCAGCTACAATAACAGGGGATAATGCTATTACCGCTACCGGTTCGGGACAGACAGCAACTGATTCCGCATCTATTAATTCTTCCCAAAATAGTTCTGCAAATACTTCCGTTAATACGGGCAATGCAGTCTCTACCACGGCTGCCGATAATACGGTTAATACTACAAGCGTGAATTCACAGGTGGTTTACCAGACAATTAATATTTTTGTTACACAAAACGGCGACATAAACCTTTCGGACCCCTTTACCATTGCTGCTAATGCCGTGCAAAGCTATCCCGGCGAGCCTGTAATAAACGTTTCGGCAACAACCGTAAATAATTATGCCTATTTATCCAACGATTTAGTTTCGTTTGCTAATACAGGCAATAATGTTGTAAATGGGGCTACGGAGTCGGCTATCATAAATACCGGGAATGCTTATTCAGTTGTTTCTTTGGTAAATAAAGTCAACTTTACAGTTGTTAATTCGGAAGTCCATGTAATTACAATTAACTTATTCGGACAGTTAAACGGGAATATTATACTCCCCGATTTAAATCAGTCCAGCAACTGTGCAAACTGCGGGGTTAATTTAAATGTAAATAATAACGCTACAGTTAATAATAACGTTGACTCAACAGCGGTAACCGGACAAAACACGGCTACGGGAAGCGCTTCTATAAATACAGGAAATGCAACAAGCGCGGTTAATGCCTTAAACATAGTCAATACAAATTTGGTTGGAGTAAACGCCCAGGTTTTATATATAAATGATTACGGCAATTGGAACGGCAACTTTATAGGATGGGGAAATATAGACCCTAAAACAGGAGGAGCAAGTCTGGTTTTCTATAGCTTAGGCCCTAATAATACCAGTTTATGCGCTTCGTGTTCGGCGCAAACAAATGTAAATAACACGGCAGTTGTCAATAATAATATTTCGTCGTTTGCAAATACGGGAGGAAACTCGCTATTTGGAAACGGATTTATATATACCGGAAATGCATATAGCGCAATTTCCCTGATTAATTTTATAAATAGCACATTTATTAATTCCGTAGGATTTTTCGGGTTTATTAATATATTCGGCAATTGGACCGGCAATATAGGGGGAGCAAGCGAATTTGCCGCTCAAAACCAAAACCAGAATAATACCGTAAATACGGCATCTACAGACTCGCAAACCCAGCAATCGGGTGGAATGCTTTCCGTAACACAGACAAACAATACCGGAAGTTTCGTTAAGCCCGGAGACACTGTTACGTTTTTTATAGATGTAAGAAATACAGGTACGGGGACAGTATATGGGGCAAATTTAGACCTGTATCTAATGAGAAATGGTATTTCTGCAGGAGGGGCAGCTTATAATTTGGGGGATATACCCGCGGGGCAGGGTGTTAAGGTTTCTACCGGTATTGTTTTGTCCCCAAATACCCCAGCCGGAATATATACGGCCAGAGCTTTGGCATACGGGAAAGTCGGACCCAACAACGCAACGGTAACAGCGTTTGGGGATAGTTACTTTACCGTATTGGGAGGAGGATTTGTAAGTAACGCCATTATTTCTGCAAATACAAATCCGCCTAAAAGCAACCAGGAGGTTTTAGGGGCCCATTACCCTTTGGCTATAAGAAATGACAGCAATAGCAACGATTATGGTCCTTTATACGCTTTAGCAACGGTTATTATGGCATACATAGTATTAAGAGGACTTAGGCAGAAGGATAAATTTATAATGATATTCGGGAAAAAGATTACTTTGGAAGAAAGAATGAAAGCATTAAAAATGTTTCTTTTATGAAAACATTCAATAAATTACTAATAGGTTTTATTTTATTTTTTGGCTTTTTCTTTACGGCAGGAGTTGTTAGTGTTTTTGCACAGACTGCTGTTAACACGGGAGATGCTTTTAGCGGAGCAGTTGTAACTAACTGTGTTAACACAAATACTGTTAACTCTTCGGGAAACCCGTGTTCGGTAATTAATAATTCAAATTCTAATCCTTCCCCGACGCCTCCTCCGGGAGAACCTACTCCGCCGCCCGGAGGCGGAACAAATAACAATAGCAACGGCGGAGGCGGTGGAGGAAGCAGTTCTTCATCCTGCTCGGATACAAAACCGGTTGGTTCGCCTATTGGCTTGACTGCGGTTGCCGGTCCGGGGCCCGGCCAAGTTACTCTTTCTTGGCTTCCGCCGCAGGGACCGTTTACAACATTTCAGATATCCTATTCGGACGATTCTAATACTCCAAAATGGGGAGTTCCGGATACAGGAAACGTTTTAAGCTATACGGTTTCCGGACTGGCAGTTAACCAATACTATTTTTGGGTTAAGGCGGTAAACGGATGTATGCCGGGGGATCCTGCAGGGCCTGTTTCGGTAGGAGGAATTGGAGGAGGAGAAGTTTTGGGAGCCGCGGTATCGCCTTCCCCAACCCCAATAAAGCAGGTTTTGGGAAAATCCATAAACGAAAAAATAAAAGTAAGAGCCTGCGGAAGCTGTATTTGGTGGCCGATAATTTTAGGAGAAATTATAGCTTTGATAATTTATTTCTACCTGGTTTTTAATAAAGAATTGGGAAAGAAATACCTAAAAAGAAAATTTGTCTGGGGCTTGGCAATTCCAATAATTGCTTACATAATATTTATCCTTATAAATAAAGACTGTCTGGAACAGGGATTCTGGTGGATTATTGTAGATTCCGCAAGTATTTTTTGTAAATGGTTCTGGCTAATTGATTTAGCAGTTTATGCTGTAATCGGCTACGGTTGGAAAAGATATTTCGCTCCCAAAGGATAAAATATAAACATTCCATAAAACCCTCGGAATAATTGCTTTCTATAAGAAGGAGGGGAATATCTCAGGTAGACTATTGCATATTTATAAAAGTCGTGAATATAATAAATTATGCTCGTCGAACCGCCAGTGCCGGTGGATCCATTGAAAAGTGAAGTAACTGGAAATAAACCTCGTGATGAAAAAGGGCATTTCATTAATATTCCGAAAATAACCCCCACAAAAAGCGTGCTAGACAATTTTTTATTAAGTCATACTGGTAACTATAAGAGTCAAGACGATTTATTGGATATAAAGATAGGTAACCCATTGGGTAAAATAGTTAAGCTTCTCGAGGAAATAAAGAAGCAGAAGGCGTTTTCTTTTACGTTGAAAGGTTCTTTGGGAATTGCTGGAGTAGTTCTAACTTTATCAGTGTTTGGATTATTTGGTGGTAGTCAAATAATTTGTGATAAGGGCATACAGACATACATTGGAGCTGTAAAGATATTGAACACAAAGGAAATATATACACCTTCTGTCCCAATGTTATCTTTTGTTTTAGATTTGATTGCTCCGCCTCAAAAACTTATCAAAAATAGAATTATTTTGATTAAGCAGGATAACTCAACAGTTTATTTACCATTTAAGGAAACAGTCGATATTTCAAAATATAACAATAATAACGTAATCGCTACGGGAAGATTTAATTCTTGTACGCAGACATTAGATATTGCTGATGCAACCGGTATAGAAACATTTTTAAAATAATATTTAAATACATAACAACCTGCTAAATGAGCATTAGCAGGTTGTTTATTGTAGTCTTGAATGTTAAAATTTCATACATGAAGGTTTTATTTTTAGCAAGGAGATTTTATCCGGAAATTGGAGGAGTTGAGAAGCATGCATTGGAAATCGGAAAAAGACTTGCTGAAAAAGGGTATAAAGTCACGGTTGTGGCTGAAAAACCTCAACCAGCTTATAGTTTAGGCAAGCAGTCAAGTTCCTCAAGCGCTAGAGCCACGGGAAGCGTGCGCGGGATCGATTTTATTAAGATCGATGCGGGTAAAAATAATTGGTTTAAGAAGTTTAGGATTTGGAAAGAGCTTTGGCGGTATAGGAATCTTATAAAAAGTTCGGATATAGTACATTGCCACGATGTTTTTTTTTGGTATCTGCCGTTCAGGCTTATCTTTCCTACAAAAAAAGTCTTTACTACATTTCATGGATACGAAGGAAATAAAATTCCCGGAAAAAAAGCAGTATTTATGCATAAACTTGCTGAAAAACTTTCTGCGGGAAATATTTGCGTTGGTTATTTCCTAAAAAAGTGGTATGGCACTAAAGCAACATTTGTAATTTATGGCGGAGTGGATTTAAATAAATTTGAAGCTAAAAAGAGTAAGGATGAGGCTATTTTTGTAGGCAGGTT
The DNA here is from genome assembly GCA_021824155.1 of bacterium. Taxonomy (GTDB): domain Bacteria; phylum Patescibacteriota; class Microgenomatia; order Levybacterales; family UBA12049; genus JAKALS01. The sequence continues at coordinate 5,482 of JAKALN010000002.1, forward strand.
GGAAGAAGAAACGGGAATAATGAAATATATGGAAGCATTAAAGATTTTGAAAGATAAGAAAATAGACTTAAAACTTACAGTTTTGGGCAGCGGATCTTTGGATAAAGATGCGAAAAGATATGCAAAAGAAAATTCACTTAACGTAGATTTTAAAGGATTTGTAGAAAACGTGGAGGATTATATAAATTCTGCCAAGTTTGTCTTTGTTTCCAGATATTTAGGAATTTTAGAAGCAATTGCCGCAAGAAAATTAGTTTTTGCAGAATATAATAACCCTATAAAAAAAGATTATTTGGAGATGGCCCCTTTTGCTAAGAATATAGTTATTGAAAATTCCGCGAATGATTTGGCGGAAAAAATTGAATTATATTTAAAAAATGCGGGGAAGGAAAAAGAAATGGTTGATGATGCCTATGCTTGGGTAAAAAATCAAACATGGGAGAATATAACAGAAGTATACTTAAAACTTTGGAAGCTTATTTGAATGTCTTTTTATAAAATAGAAGGCTGAATACAATAGAATTAAAATAATAACTCCTGCGCTTATAGTTTTGCTCAAGGTAAACAAAAATAAATCCCGGAAACTAAGTTCTAGCCTATTATTTCCTTTCGGCAAGGTAAATGTAATTATTCCGTTTTTGTCAGGGCCTATATTTATAGGTTTGCCATTGTTAGTAGCAGTCCACCCCGGAAAAAACAATGTATTTTCTTTTACGGTAACGGAAGTTGAGGCATTAACTATATATTTATGTTTTACGGAGAATCTTTTCAAATTGGTAACTTTTGCATCTCCGGAAATTATCTGAAGGCTTGAGCGTGGAATTTGAGAAAACCATGGATGATTTGGGTTAACCCAGCGGGTATTTGCATAAAAATGGGCTTCTCCCTGCGAAGTACTATAAGGGAGGTTTTTTAAAAGTACGGAATCGTTAATTTGCGGAATAACAGCCCTTTGCCCCCAGTTAAGGATAGTTGAGAATATAGCGAATAGAATAATAGTTCCTATCAATATTTTTTTCTTCTGGTTAAAGAAGGCAAAAAAACCTGCAAGTATAGAAGTTGAAAACGCTATTGGAATCAAAAGTCTTTGCGTCCCCGCATCACTTATAAGGGGTAAATGAATCCAGATGATTTTTGAGTAAGGAGTGATAAAAAATATCAGCAGGAAAAACAACATTAACCAGGCAATAATTTCTTTTTTATATATTTTAGGTATTTTATTCTTAATTAGAAGCAGGATAAAAGATAAGATAATAAATAGCTGGGCGTAACCTATTAAATCGGATATTTGCCCTTTTGGTCCTTGAAAAAGAAGTCCAAATCTCCATGGAGAATATAACAAATCTTTTATTGTAGGGTAATAAAGAGATGCCGTGTCGATTGGATATCTATGTATGAATAAGTATTTATTGTATATAAGAGGCGGCAGCCATTGGTATAAAGAGATAAGTGCTCCTATTAAAAATATTGAAACAAAACAAAATAACGATTTTAAATTGAATTTAAGATGAAAGACAATATAAACAAAAAATATAGGGACAATAACCATTGCTATAAAAATATGGCTTAACGTAAGAAGCCCAAAGAAAAATCCGGTAAGAACAAGGTTAATAATTCCTCCTTTTTTTAAGAGTCTATTAAGAAATAGAAATATTATTGGAAGGATGGTAAAAGCTAAAATTTCTCCGATTGTTATTTTAAAATGCACGGATATAAGGTGATAGGGCACAAAAATATAAAAAATTGAAGATGTAAAAGCTGCTAATTCATTTTTAAACTTCTCTTTAGTCATAAAGTACATGAATATCCCTGATGAGAAAAGGTTTAGACCTAGAAATAGTTTCATGCTTGCTATAAAACTGAATCCGATGAAATGGAAGAAAGATAAAACGTAATAGGGCAGTGTGTAGTTAAAAATAAACAGGGGATAACCATATGTTGCATTCAAGTTTTCTGCCCAAGAGGGCATTAGATGACCTTCCAAAAGGGAGCTATAAAAAGCCATAGTCCTGTAAATGTGAATATCAAAGTCTCCGGACTCATATGCTCCTGATCTTAAAATACTTATCACGGGCAATATGGAGATTAGCATTAGCAGCACAAAAAGATTAATTTTTTTCTTAGGATATATAAATCTATAAATTAGGACTCCAGCCAGCAAGACAAGCGAGGCAATTATGTTGACATATACCATTTTATAAGGATCCATATTCTTATTTTATACCATACAGATAATAAGGTTGGCTTCCCATAAAACTGGATAGATGAGTATATTTGTCCGGGGTGCAGTTTTTTAAAGAAAGTGTTTTGCAAAAATAGTTGATATCTCCACCCTTAATAAATAATTTTGTTATTCCTTTTTGTTTTAATAAATCAAAAGATTCTCCGTTTGAGTTAAAAACATAGTCTACATCAATATATTTAAAATTTGCATAGTAATATCCAAAAATTCCATACGTAGCCACGTAATCTTTATTTGAAATATATTTATCAAATTTGTTGTCAAAATTATAATAACTGGAGTTATCTTTGGATAAAATTCCGGTTAGATAGCTGTTTTTATTTGCAAAGCCGAAAGTATAAGGAAGAACAAATGCTGAGCTTACAAAATAATAAATAAATATTATCCCGATAGCTGTAATAAAGAGTAACTTAATAACTTTAAATTTTTCAATGGTTTTTTCTATTCCCACGGCCGAAAAGAAGATGAATAATACATAAAGTCCCAGAAGATATCTTCCGTATGGATAGTTAATTGAAAGGTAAAGTAAAAGCGTCATTCCGAACAGAATAAATAAGTTTCTACTGGAAAGCATTTTAATATTATCTTTAAATCCATATATAAAAAGGGCTATACCCAAAAAGAACAAAGGGCTGAATATATTAATACTGTTTAAAGGATTAATAAGAAAGGTATTTAGTGTTATTAATCTTGTTATAGGGACTTGAAAACTTGTGTGGCCCAGGAGGTGCTGCTGGTTAGCAAAGGCGGGGTAAAAAGGATTCCCCGTAAGAATAAACGCTCTAAGAAACCAAATAAACGATATTAATACTATTCCTGCTGATAGAACAAATAAATATTTGAATAATTTATTTAAATTTCTAGTTTTTAGTAAAACCATCAGATAAATTGCCATTAACGGAATTAGAACTATAGTCCAGAGTTTTGAAGAAACCATACCTCCTAAGAAAACGCCCGATAAGAAAACGGCAGGATAAGAGATATTTTTATTTTTTAAGATGACTAGAATAGCAAGAAGAAAATAAAATATCCATTGGAAATCAACATACATTGAAGAAGTTTCATGTATTACTACAGGAGCGGTTGCAAAAAGCAGAGGCGTGTAAATTGAAAATTCATACCCCTTAATTTTGGAGAATTCAAATAAAGTTAAAAGTACCAATAAATAAAACATAAAATGCAGGTATCTTGCCGATTCTTCGGACCATAAAAATATCCCTATTAAATAAGACATTTCGGGCAGTAGTGGACTTGCTGAGACGTGTAAAGGCTCTTTGGAAGAAATCATTATCGTTTGTTGGGAGAAATATAGTTTGGGTAAGTCTACGTGGTATTGGTCTTCCCTTATTTCGGGGTTAATCAGATTAACAATGGCTAATATAATAAAAAGGACAAGGGTTATGTAAACAAATTTATTTTTTTGTAATAATTTTATATTTAAGCAGATAGACTTTTTTACGCATTTTACATAATTTAAATTGATTTTGTAGAAAGAGATTGTAAGCAGTAAGATTACATAGGATAAAATTATTGGAGACTTTAATAAGGAAAAAAAACCTAAAATAGTAACTCCCGTTCCAATTAGAATACTTCCTAGAGCAATGTCGATCAAATAATTGATTTCCGGAATATCAAATTTTTTAAAAAGCAGAGTTCTGATTTTTTGACCTATTAGAAGAGAGATAAATAAAATTGATAATGAAATTAGAAATCCTAAGACAAAATTTGTTAAAAAAATAAAGTTGAAATTTAATCCCGTATAGTCTCGCTTAAGGTAGTTAAGTTTATCAAATATATTAGAGGGCAGGGCGGTAAATAAATGAAGGAACATTTAATGTATTTTAGAACAGAAGATGCTATAATTTCAACAATAAAATAAATGAAAATTAAAACATCGTTTATCGCGACGGTTTTTAATGAGGAAGACTCCATAATTAAATTTTTGGAGTCTATTTTTAATCAGTCAGTTCTTCCGGATGAGATAATTATTGTGGATGGCGGTTCTACCGATAATACTGTCTCGGAAATCTCCAAATTCAAATTTCCCAAAAGAAAAATTAATCCCAATATAAAACTGCTGTTTAAAAACGGTAACAGGTCGGTTGGAAGAAACGAAGCAATTAAAAATGCTAAAGGAGAAATTATTTTATCCTCAGACGCAGGATGTACGTTGGAAAAAGATTGGGTAAAAGAAATTACGAAACCTTTTGAAAACATAAATACGGATGTCGTAGCTGGATTCTATAAGGGAGCTTCCAAAAATCCTTTTCAAAAATCTCTTATTCCCTATGTTCTTGTTATGAAGGACAGAGTAAACGAGAAAGAGTTTCTTCCTGCTACCCGTTCAATGGCTTTTAAAAAGTCAGTGTGGGAAAAAATAGGTGGATTTAATGAAAAACTTTCTCATAACGAGGATTATGAATTTGCTAATAGGCTAAAAAATAATGGAGCAAAAATAGTTTTTGCAAAAAATGCAATTGTAAACTGGTACCCCAGAAAAAATCTAAAAGAAGCTTTTATTATGTTTTTTAGATTTGCATTGGGTGATGCGGAATCTAACATTTTTAGGGATAAAGTAATATTTATATTCTTAAGGTATATTTTTGCGGTTTATTTAATGTCCCTGTTGCCGATAATGCGCTCCGTATATTACGACAGTATAGTTTTATTTATTGGTTTGGCCTATGTAATTTGGGCAATTAAAAAGAACTACAAATATGTAAACGATAAAATCGGATTAATTTATCTGCCCTTATTTCAGTTTACTTCAGATTTTGCGGTAATGTTTGGGACTCTAGTCGGAATAGCAAGGCAAGTGTCTTTTGGAAAAACTGTTAAAGTAATAAAGAGAAATAAATTATTTTGTTTAATTATTTTGGCTTATTCATTATTAATGCTTTATTTAATTCAATGGGGTATTCCAAATTTACAGCATCCTTTTAATTATGCTATGGATGAGTGGCACTTTTCCCAGGCACTTAGGACTTTTGTTAAAGACGGTACCGGTTCCGTAAGCGGGGCTGCAAGTATACCTCTTTACCATATAGTTTCTTCGATACTCTTCTTAGTGCCTTTTTATATTCTGCATATAGTCAACCCATTGGCGATTAAATATACGCTGGATAACATCCCCATGCAGCATATTTTATTCGAAGTTTTAAGATTACATACTCTTTTTTACGGAATTTTATCCACAATAGTTATTTATAATTTATTGAAGAAATTTATAGGGTCCTTTCCTGTTATTTTTACAGCTTTATTTGTTTTTAATCCTATTTGGCTTTCTTTGACCAACTATTATAAATATGATGTAACTTTAAGTTTTTGGATTATTACCACTTTATACTTTTTGATTAAATATTTTAAATCTCAAAAATTAGCACATTTTGTTTATGCAGGAATCGCCTTGGGATTGGCAATATCTACAAAGTTTACCGCAGGACCTCTATTTATTTCTTATATTCTGGCATATTTTCTTTTTTCAGAGAAAGTTAATTATAAAAGTTTAATATCGGGTATATTTGTAATTTTTTTTGTATTCGCGTTTATGGGAATTCCGGATTTGATATTCGGAAAGGGTAGCTATTATCAGTTGTTATATTCAACATTGGTCCAAAGTCCCAAGGCAAGCGCAAGCTTTATTCTGGGATACCCCTCGTGGTTTTTTCTTCTGTTTAAAGAATTTCCCTCAATCTTCGGATATTTTCTATCGGGGATATTCTATATAAGTCTAGTATTTTGGGCGGTTTTTCTTGCTTTTAGTTTTTTAAATAAACAAATAAAAAAATATAAAGTAGAGACGGTAATTTTTATTACGGCAGTTATATATTTATTAGCAACTGTATTATTCAGCGTTGACGGGGGAGGTAACAGGGCTTTGATTTTGGTTCCATTTATGATTTTGCTTCCTTCGCTTTTAGTTTATAAATTAATTAATTTCAACATAAAATACAAAAAAATAATCTTGACAGTTTTTTTATTGGGATTTACCTTACAGTTGATCCAATCAGCTTCATGGATATCTGTTAAGTTTTATCCGGATCCGCGGTATACTTCATCGCAATGGATTATTAATAACATTCCTGCAAATAGTAAAATAGGACTGGAAAACATACCCATCTACCAGATGCTTCCGGATTTTGTCCTTAAAGAGTTCTATTTTAAACAACACGATCAAAATTTAAATACAAGATATAGGTATTTTGTTATTTCTGCTGCAGATCCTGTATTGCCGAAATATGTTATCGTTACAAACGATTTTGATAATATGAATTATATAACTACATCACCGAAAAAAGATTTGGCAGAAAAACTGCAGAAAGATAATTACAAAAGGATAAAAGTTTTTTCCCCTAATCTGGGGTATTACAGTTTGTTTGCCGATAAAAGATATTTTGTTTTGGCAAATATAATTGCCATGCCGGTAACGGTTTCTATATATGAAAAATAATCTTGCAATAGTAATACCTTCGTACAACGAAGTAAAAAACGTAACAATTCTAATTAAGGGAATAAAAAGAGGATTTCCTGCCGCAGAAATAATTATAGTTGACGATTCTCTCCCAAAAGAAAATGGGAAGTTAAAGAGAGTTCTTAAGAATAAAAAAAATATAATTCTTATTTCGAGATTAAAAAAGGCGGGAAGAGGCAGTGCGGTGTTAGACGGTTTTAGGAAAGCCTTAAAAGATAAAAACATTGAGTACGTATTTGAAATGGATTCGGACTTGGCCCATGACCCTAAAGAAATGACCCGGTTTATAGAAAAGAAAAACAACGGGAAGTACGATTTGATTATAGGGTCAAGATATTTACCCGGCGGAAGAATAAAAAATATAGCTGCAAACAGAACGATTATGAGCAGGGTAATAAATAAATTTCTTTTCTATTGGCTTGGAATGCATTTAACAGACCATACAAGCGGATTTAGGTTATATAGTAGAAAAGCTGTAAAATTTTTGGTTAATTCCAGGATACAATCAAAAGGATTTATAACCCTTTCGGAAACCGCTTATAAATTATATCTTAAGAAATATCCCATCGGAGAGGTTCCTATTACATGGAATTATAGGATTTACGGAAAATCAAACGTAAATTTAGGTGAACTTTTTAATTCTTTGTTTTTTGTAATTAAAATGAGGATTAAAAACTAATCTAAATAACTTCAAACTTGGGAAGGGGAAAAATAAAATGTCCGCCGTTATCCAAATACTTTTTTTCTCTTTTTAGAAACTCTTTCTTAAAAAACCATGGAAGAACAAGCATATAGTCAGGTTTATCTTTTCTTGCTTCTTCCTCCGATACGATGGGAATGCCTACGGATGCAATTATTTTTCCCCATTTTTCCGGATTTCGCTCTACGGCTTTTTTTATCAGGTTGTTATCCAAGCCAAAATATTGGAGTAAAGTGTTTCCTCTGGTAGAGGCTCCGTAAAGATAAACTGTTTTTCCTTTTTGATTTTGTTTTTCTACAAATTCGGATATTTTTTTCTTATTGTGTTTGATTCTTTTTGCAAAATCCATATAAACGTTTTTTTTGTTTAACCCAAGTTTTTTTTCATATTTGTTAAGTTTATCTACGGCTTTTGTTATTTTCCTTTTTCCTTTATAGGCAATATACGTTCTAAAGCTGCCTCCGTTTAGCTCTCTAAGCTCAACGTCAAAAACCTCAAGACCATGTCTTGCCAGAAGGTTATTTAAGGAAAGAAGGGAATAATACTCCAAGTGTTCGTGGACAATGTTATCAAATGCATTTTGCTTAAGCATTCCAACTAAATAGTTTTGCTGAATTACACAAACTCCGTCTTCTTTCATTATTTTTTTGACATCGGATACGAATTTATTTGGGTCTTCCATATCGTAAAAGCAGGAAATGATCGTGACTATATCCGCCTTTATATTTTTTAGGGATTTATAGAAGTCTTCGTAGGTAAAAAAATCATTTATTACTTTGTCCGAATATTTCTTTGCTTCCTTTGCAAATTTAGTAATGGGTTCTACGCCAATTCTATAGACGCTTTTTGGATAATTTTTTAAAAGTGTTCCGTCGTTTGCGCCTATATCTACAGCAACTATTCTTTCTTTGGTCTTTTTCGCTTTTTTAAGAGATTTTTGGGCAATTTCTTTTAATTCTTCCTGCATTGTTTGGTTTATTCCCGATTTATAACCGTATCTTTCGGTGTAGAGATATTTTGTAGGGGCGGAATAGTCCAGCTGAACGAGAAAGCAATCTTTACAAAGAACCATGTTAAGGGGGAAAGATTTTGGTTTTCGGTTTATTTTAATGAAGTCAGAAAGGTATTGGTTACCTAAAGAGAGAATACTTATTAAATTTTTGGAATTACAAGACCTGCACTTTCTAATTTTCATCTAATTCTCCGGGGCAGAATAACTTATTATATATTATGAATCGAATGATTTTCAAGTAAGATTTTTCAGATTTTGTTTAGCCACGATTTAAAGTATAATATTGGTTATGGGATACTCCGGTAAAGCAATAAAAGGAATTGGCTGGGCAGGAGTTCTTCAGGTGGCACTTAAAGGCACAAGCCTGATAAAATTTATAATAATAGCGAAGTTTTTATCTCCTGCGGAATTTGGCCTTTTTGGTATAGCTCTGCTTACAATAGGATTTTTTCAGGCAATGACGGAAACAGGCATCTCGGCATATTTGGTGCAAACACAGGAGACAGAGGAAGATTTTGTTTCCTCCGCCTGGATTGTTTCAATAATTAGGGGGTTTTTACTTTTTGTATTAACAATACTGGTAGCTTATCCTGTTAGTGTATTCTTTAATAGCAAAGCCTCTTTTGCTGTAATATTAGCTGCAGGATTAGTTCCTTTAATAAGCGGTTTGGAAAATCCTTCAGTTGCCAAATTTCAGAGATATCTTGATTTTCATAAAGAATTTTTTTTCCGATCATTAATATCGGTTTTTGATTTATTATTTTCGGCAACCTTAATAATTATTTACAAAAGCTCATTGGCTCTGGTAGTCGCTCTGATATTTTCAACATTATTTGAGACATTTTTATCCTTCATGTTTATAAAGCCCAGGCCTAAGCTTATTTATGAAATTGAAAAAATAAGGAAATTATTCCATTTTGGAAAATGGTTAACGCTAATAAGCGGAATGAATTATTTTGTAGAGCAGATGGACAGTATAGTTGTTGGAAAAATATTAGGTGTAGAAAGCTTGGGGATATATGAAATGGCGCAGAAGTTCTCATCCCAAATTATGAGTGACGCGGGGGGAGTTTTTTCTAAAGTTACTTTTCCTCTTTTTTCAAGAATAAAGACAGATAATGACAGGACAAAAAGAGCTTTATATAGAATTTTGCTTTTGGTTTCGTTGATTTTTGGTTTTATGACTATTATTTTATTTGTATTTTCTAAAGAAATATTATTAATGTTTGCGGGGACAAAATGGCTCAGCGCCAACATACCCTTAAAGATATTTTCTTTAACGGGTTTAATTACCGCTTTTATGGCCATTATTACTTCATTATTCCTGGCTCACGCCAGACAGGACATTACGGCAAAAATTCTTATGGGCAGACTTCTTATTTTGGCCGTGTTAATAATTCCTGCTTCAATGCATTTTGGTATAATCGGAACCAGCTCTGCCTCTTTTTTAAGTTACCTTTTAGTATTGCCAATAGCAGTATGGGGACTTAAACAAGTTTTTAAATCCAGATGAAAATTGCAATTTACTACTATATAAGTTTTAGCGGAGCAAAAAGAGTTGTGTTTGAACATACCAAGGGATTAAAGTCTTTAGGTCATACGGTAGATATATACACAACAGATACCGCAAAGGATATTTTCGACCCGGCACAATTTGCGGATAATAAATTCATATATAAATTTTCCCCTAAGGAAATTAGATTTCCAATAGTAAAAAGAATAAAGAATGACTTTATTGATTCTTTTATAAGTTTGAGATTACTTCACAAAAAAATTGCAAAAGATATAGACAAAAGAGGATATGACATTGTTTTAGTTCATACCGACATAAGGACTCAAGCCCCTTTCCTTCTTAGGTATTTAAAAACTAAAAATGTATATTATTGTCTTGAGCCCTTGAGAAACGCCTATGAGTATTCACTAAGATTAAAAAAGAATGTCTCTGTCTTTAATAGATTTTATGAGGATGTAAACAGATGGATTAGAAAACAGATAGACAGAAAAAACACCCTTAGTGCGGATAAAACAGTAACACTTTCTTTATTTGCCAGGGAAAGAATGATATCTTCTTATGATTTATATCCTAAAGTATCGTATTTAGGAATTGATGAAAAATTGTTTAGGCCGAAATCAATAAAAAAGAAGAAACAGGTTTTTTTCGTTGCCGAAAAATATCCGATTTACGGATACGATTTGGCTAAAGAAGCTATAAATTTAATACCCAAAAATATTAGGCCGGAATTAAAAATTATTTCCTGGACAAAAAACAATAACGAAAGATTATCGGATGAAGAACTGGTTGATTTATATAACGAATCTTTTGTCACGCTTTCATTAAGCAGATTTGATACATTTGGTTTGGTTCCGTTGGAATCTATGTCATGCGGTGTACCTGTAATTGCATTAAACGTTGCAGGATATAGGGAAACAATACTAGACGGAAAAACAGGTTATCTTGTTGATTTTGAGCCAAAAGAAATTGCCGAGAAAATAATTTTTTTGATGAATAACCCGGAAACTGCAACAAAAATGGGAGAGAACGGCAGAAAGTGGATTGAAGAGAAATGGACATGGAAAGAAAAGAATAAAGAATTAGAAACTATTTTAAAAATATATAAATAGTAAATTTCCAAATAAATGAATATTTTATTTCAAAGATATAAGCAAGTTAAGGGATTAGTTTTTTTTTCTTATATATATTTAGTCTCTAGATTTAGAATTTTGACAAACAATCCTATATATCACGTAATAGGAGATAGTCATTCAACCAGTTTTCTAGATCCTGCTTTCGTTATTCATCATATCGGTCCGGCAACTGCATATAAATTAAGTTTTGAAAAGAGTACGACAAGGAGTAGGGAAAAGGTTTTAGAAATACTTAACAAAATTTATAAACAAAAAAAGTTAAATGTAATCTTTGTGTTTGGGGAATTAGATGTTAGGTTGCAAATAAATAAAATTGCTAATGAAAAAAATCTTCCGATAAGTAAGGTGATAAATTCAACCGTGAATTCGTACCTCAATTTTTTGAAGCTAGTTAAGGATAAATATCCTTTAATAAATATTTACGTATTAAATGTTTTGCCTCAGGGTGAGGAAAAAAATATTTACAATGTTCATCATTATGCGAGTAGAGATATGAGATCCTCTATCGCCCTTGAAACGAATAAGGAGTTAAAAGCATATGCAAAAAAAGAGAATTTTAAATTTATCGAAATTTACGATAAACTAATAGACAAAAGTGGGCAAAGAAAAAAGGAATATGTATTTGATGAAGTACATTATAATAGAAAAATTACGAGATTCATAATTGATGAACTTAAATAATATGGGTGTTTCAATAATTATTGTCCACTACAAAGTAAAAGAAAAATTATTTGAATGTATTGATTCTATTTACTCTTCCAAACCCAAAAACTCATTTGAAATAATTGTTGTTGATAACGATGAGATTAAAACAATAGAAAAAGATTTAAAGAAAAAATTTCCAAAAGTAAGGTATATAAAAAGCAATGAGAATGTGGGATACGGTGCGGGAAATAATCTGGGGGCAAAGAATGCAAGCGGGAAATATTTGTTTTTTCTTAACCCCGATATCCGAATAGCTGGTAATTCAATAGATGTATTATATAAATTCTTGGAAAAAAATAAAAAAGCCGGGATTGTTTCGCCATTAATACTTGGCTCTGACAAAAAACCGCTTGACCGCCAGGGGTATAAAGAACTCAATCTTTTAAATGGTATTTTTACTTTTTCCTTTTTAAGAAGAAAATTTCCTCAGTTTAGCGTCGCAAGCTATTACTCCTTTTCCGATTGGGTAAAGGAGCCAATTAAGAAGGTTGATACCGTTTACGGAGCGGCATTAATGATTTCTTCGAAACTTTTTAAAGAAGTTGGGGGATTTGACGAAAGATTTTTCCTGTATTTTGAAGAAAACGATTTGTCAAAAAGAGTAAGGGACTTAGGTTATGAATTATATATAAATTCAAACTCAAAAATAATACATCATGTCGGCCAAAGTACAAAACAAACAAAGGAAAGAGACAAAATTTTTGCTAAAAGCAGATTTTTATATTTTAAAAAACATTTTGGAATAATCCAGGCATTACTTTTGGAATCTTTATTAAAAATTAATAAGGTTACACTTTTTTTAACATTGGTTTTAGCTTTGGCACTTGGTTTGAGGTTATATAACCTTTCCAACGGAATGGTATTTATAGGGGACCAGGGATGGTTCTATCTTTCCGCAAGAAACCTACTTATTTACGGAAACATTCCCCTCGTAGGTATAACATCAAGCCATACATGGCTTCATCAGGGTCCTTTATGGACATATATGCTGTCAATTGCGTTATTCTTATTTAATTTTAATCCTCTTTCGGGCGCGTATCTGACAATTCTATTTGGGTTGGGGACAATATATTTAATGTATAAAGTGGGGTCAATTTTATTATCTCAAAGAGCGGGTTTAATTGCAGCTTTGTTATATGCCTTTTCTCCTCTTCCCGCCTTCTATGATAGAATGCCTTTTGATCCTACACCGATTCCTTTTTTTACAATTTTATATTTTTATGTTTTAGCAAAGTGGGTGAGGGGAAATATAAACCACTTTCCTTTTATTTTACTGTTAATTGCTGTTCTTTATAATTTGGAGCTTTCCACGTTCATATTATTTTTTCCTTTCATGTTAATTATTATTTACGGATTGTTTACAAAAAAATACTGGGCAATTGGAATATTTAATAAAAAAACATTTATTTATTCATTACTGGGAGCTTTATTTCCAATGCTTCCTGTAATAATTTATGATTTTTCCCATGGTTTTCCCCAAACCATTATTTTTTTAGGTTGGACAGTATATAAACCTTTTAGTTTTCTTGTAAAACATTCCTCCGGAAACTTGACCTCTAATTTTTACCCGGTTTTGAATTTTCTGGCCGTTAATATCCAAAATCTGGTTCTTGAAAACGGATATTTTATAGGTCCGCTTCTTTTTGTACTTAGTATGGCCCTTCTGTTTTATATTACGGTTATAAAAAATAAGTTTAGGATTGAAAATCCAAATTCCACCCTTTTGTTTTTATTGCTGTTTTCCCTTTTTGGGATCTTGGTTAACCAGACCCCTTCAGGAGCATATCTTTTTATACTATTTCCATTGGTAGTATTTTGCATTGCATTGTTTTTTGATTTTTTAATAGATATAAAACGAATGAAATATTTTGTAATTTTATTGCTAATTATTATTTCTATGTCGAATATAGTCTCTATTTATAAAAATGATCATATTCCGGAATTTAAGAACAGGCTTAAAGCTGCCAGCGAAATAATTTCCCTAAGCGGGAATAAAGAGTACAATTTAATTGGAAAGGGAGAGGGAAGCCAGTTTAGAAGCTTTACAATGAATTATGAATATCTACTTTGGTGGAAAGGATATCCTGTTTCGGCAAATCCCGTAAAAACAAAAATTATTGTCTGGGAGACAGGGAAAGGAATAACAGTATATAAATTATGATTAGCGCGATTGTTCTTACAAAAAACGAAGAAAATAACATTATTGACTGTTTAGATAGTATTTCCTGGTGTGATGAAATAATAGTTATAGACGATATCTCAAAAGACAGGACTCTTGAAGTTATAAGAAATTTTAATCCAAGGGTTAAAATATATCAAAGAAACTTACAGAATGATTTTTCCGCGCAAAGGAATTTCGGTTTGTCTAAGGCAAAAGGGGATTGGATTTTGTTTATAGATGCAGACGAAAGATTAAGTAACGGTTTAAAAGGAGAAATACAGGATTTTCTTGAGATAAAAAATAAAAATAATAAGGGGTTTTATTTGTATCGTAAAGACGTACTTTGGGGAAAACAATTAAATCATGGCGAAGCGGGGAGTATAAAACTTTTAAGGTTTGGAAAAAAGGATACGGGAGAATGGAAAGGAAAAGTTCATGAAGTTTGGGATATAAAAGAAAACCTGGGAAATTTTAAGATGCCTCTTTACCATTTTCCGCATCAAAATATCGAGGAATTTATAAGAGAGATAAATTATTATACCGACTTACGGTCTAAGGAACTATTTGATAGGGGAGAGAGTGTCTCTTTTATAAAGATAGTTTTATATCCTCTTATAAAGTTTAAAGTAAACTATTTTTTAAGACTCGGGTTTCTGGATGGGGTCGAAGGCCTTGTTTTTGCCCTGATGATGAGTTTTCATTCTTTTTTGGTAAGAAGTAAGCTTTGGCTTTTATGGCAAAAAAAATAAGTTATCTTATCTTCATTTTCTGGGCCCTTGCTGTTTTGTATGCTTATTTATCTTATATTCTTTGCCGGGGAGGTATATGTTTTCATTTGCCGTTATAATAGGAGTTTATTCTTATATTATTTTTTTTCTTGGAGTAGCGGGTCTGCTTTTTAAAAATTACGTTTTTATAACTTCTTTGGTTTACATAGGAATATCTTTTTTCTTATTAAGAAATAAGATTTCAATTTGTTTTGGCAGGGTAAAAAATTTTTTTAGCGTTAAAGATAAGCTGTCTTTGAGTTTAACTTCTCTGATAATAGTTCAGGTATTGGTTAACTTTATAGGTGTTTTAGGACCTGAAATTTCTTTTGACGCTCTTTGGTATCACCTTACATTGCCGAAAATCTATATTCTAAACCACGGTATTTTTCATATTCCGGGAAATCTTTTATATTATTCCGACATGCCAAAGCTGACAGAGATGCTTTATATTCCTTCATTGATGTTTTCAAATGAAATTACGGCAAAATTAATACATTTTTCTTTTGGAATACTCGTTTTGGTTGTGCTATACCGGCTTTCGAGAAGATACTTCTCCAAAAGTTTATCCTTATTGGTTTTAATAATCTTTTATTCGAATTTAGTAGTTGAATGGGAATCCGTAACTGCTTATGTTGATTTGGCAAGAACATTTTTTGAGATCTCTGCACTTTTGGCTTTTATAATTTGGGTAGAAGAAAAGAAAACCAAATTGTTGATATATTCTGCGGTTATATTGGGATTTGCAATAGCCTCAAAAGTAATAGCTTTGGAATCTCTGTTAATATTTTTAACCCTGTTTCTTGCTCAATTATTTATATACAGAGAGCCAATACTCAAGCAAATAAAAAATATGGTTATTTTTATTTTCTTTTCTATTCTTGTTCCTTTGCCTTGGTTTATTTTCTCTTTTTTAAATACAAAAAATCCTTTGTACCCCTTTTTCGATAGCAGAATAAATATTGGAACGAATTTTGTTTTTCCTAATATCCTTAATTTTCCAAAAGATTTTTTAAGTCTTTTGATTTTTTCCAGTGACCCTATTTCGCCTTTGTATTTAATAATGTTTCCCCTTTTGATAATTTTATTCACGAAAGTTAAAAATAATATAAAACTTGTATATGTTTATTCTTTACTGGCTCTTATATTATGGTATTTAACTCCAAGAATCGGCGGGGGGAGATTTGTTCTTCCTTATCTTCCTGCTTTTTCGCTTGTAACTGTTTATTGTATAAATCTTATCAGCAGCAAAAAACTGAAATTTTTCCTAATTTCCATAGCCTTAATAATTTCTTTATCCTCTATAGGTTACCGTTTTATAGCCAACGAAAGATATATTCCGGTTATTTTAGGCCGGCAAACAAAAACAGAATATCTGACTAAGCATTTGAATTTTTCTTTTGGGGACTTTTATGACACAGACAATTATTTTAAATCCCATATTAAGAATACGGACAGAGTTTTATTGTACGGATTTCATAACCTTTATTATGTTGATTTTCCCTTTACTGATTCTTCCTATGTTAAAAAAGGAGAAACTTTTAATTATATTGCTCTGCAGAATACTTCTTTGCCCGGGAGGTTTAACTCTTGGAATTTGGTTTATTACAATCCCATTACTCATGTTAAACTATATTCAATGGGGGGAGAAAAATGGGTTTATTAAAAATAATTTTTATCATATTCATTCTTAGCTTTCCTCTTGCGGAATTAGGAAGATTCCAATTTCCAAACGGAATAGCATTTTCGGTTAACGAAGTTATTTTGGCAGTTTTAATTGTTTTTTGGGGCATTTATAAAATAACAAAAAATAAAAAAGTTAAAAAAAGCATTATTTTAAAACCATCTTCTATCTTCGTTTGCATAGCCTTCTTTTCTTTAATTTTAAATTTTTTTAACTTGAGCTTAGATAAATTTTTAATATCTTTTTTATATCTATTAAGGTGGGTTTCATATTTGTTACTATTTTTTATTGTTAGAGATTTTGACATTAATTATAAAAAGAAAATTCCTTATTTTATGCTGTTTTCAGGGGGTATGGTAGTTTTAGGAGGGTATGTACAGTATTTTCTTTATCCGAGTCTTAGGAATTTATACTATCTGGGGTGGGATGAACATCTTTATAGGATGTTTTCAAGCTTTTTAGACCCGAATTTTCTCGGTTCATTTCTTGTACTGCTTTTAATGCTTATTTTGGGATTACTTTATAAGCAATTTAAAGTTAAAAATGTTTACTTGGGAGTAATTTTATCGGCTTTTGGCTTTGTGACTTTGATTGCCGTATATCTTACTTATTCCAGAGGCGCTCTGATAATGCTGATTGTCAGTCTGGCTTCATTTCTTTTTCTGATAGGGAAGAGGAAGATTATTATGGTTTCTATTTTGGCTCTTATCCTTATTATATTTTTTATTCCCAAATCATTTAAAACAGAAGGAACAAATTTTCTAAGAACGGCTTCAAGTGAGGCAAGGATAAGTTCGGTACAGATTGCCTTTAAAATATTTCAGACAAGCCCTGTTTACGGAATAGGGTTTAATGCCTACAGATACGCACAAAATAAATACGGTTTGGATAATAATGGCTGGATGGTAACGCATTCGGGAGCGGGAACAGACAACAGTTTTATTTTTGTATTGGCCACGACTGGGATTATCGGTTTCGCTTCTTTTATTTATTTAGTTATAAGTGTATTTATGCTTGCTAAAAAAAATCTGAAAAATAATTTCCTTTCTCTTGTACTTTTTTCTTCTTTTGCAGGTTTGGCGGTAAACAGCCTTTTTATAAATAGCTTGTTCTATGTATTTATTCTTGAGTGGATATGGATTGTCGGAGGACTTATTGAGAGTAATTAACCTTTAAATCTTTCTCCGTCTTATTTCCCGCTTGGTCTGTTGCGATTACTTTGATTTGATTATCCCCGTTTTGTAAAGGAAGGTTATAGGAGAAATTATTGTTTTCGTCCATTACCGCCCAGAATCCGTTAACGGTTACATTTACTCCCGGGTCGGTTGTGCCTGTTACGTTTACTGAATTTTGGTCCTTAGAGAAAGATTGTCCGTCGGTCGGAGTATTTATGTTTAAAGAAGGGGCCTTATTAATAAGACTTACAGTAAAAGTGTTTGAAAAATCACTATTTTTGTTATTATCTTCGGTTTTTGCAGCTATTTGATTGTTTCCGCTTGAAAGTGATTCAGTAAAAAAGAAATTACCGTCTTTGTCACTTTGGACGGTATCTTTTAAGTCACTGTTTATGTATAAATTTACGGTTTTATTAGCCTCTGCTTTACCCGATATAATTATTTGAGCGCTGTTGGTTGCCTGAGGCAGGGGGTTAAGTACCGGTGCGGGAATAAACGTAACATTAGAATTGACATTTAAAGAAGCTGGTTGATTTTTTGTTCCGGCAAGAAATACGCTGAATCCCACTAAAAGATTAATGCCAAATTTGATGAGCAAGAACAATATTATTATTATTCCAAGGGAGGTAAGTATAATAGTTTTTTTTGTTTTTCTTTCTGTTTTTAAAGCTAACCGTGATCTTCTCATAAATTCTACTTTTTATTATACCTCTTTCCCAAAAATTTTCTTCCCGCTTCTATAGCACTTACATATATACTAGTGCTAACAGTCTTACCTGAGCCAACGGCAGGAATCGGACCTTCGACCTAATGTTTACCTGTCCGTCATTTTTTGAGCCGGAGGTGGGACTTGAACCCACGACTTGCTCTTTACGAAAGAGCTACTCTACCACTGAGTTACTCCGGCGACATCCTACATATTTTATGAAATTTCAGTACGGAAGGCAAATTAAGAGGTCCTTATTTTATTTTTTCGGGCAACTTTTAATTCAAGAATAGCTCTTCTGAGTTCCGATTCTGCAATTTTGAAATCTTTATCCTTTTCATGTTCTTCCATTCGCTTTTTTGCTCTTTCCTGGGCTTCCTGGGCTTTTCCTATTTCGATATCTTCCGCACGGACGGCGTAGTCTGCAAGAATGCTTATTTTATTTTCCGATACCTCTAAAAAACCGCCTGTAACCGCAAAATGGTCGTTTTTCCCGTTATTTTTAATAGTCATTTCTCCGGGTATAATTTTAGTCAGAAGATTTTCATGATTGGGGAGTATAGATATTTCGCCCGTTGTTGTTGAAATTGTTATTTCATCTACTTCCTCGTCTAGAATTACTTTTTCGGGAGTAATGACTTCCAAATGAAGTTTCATACTATTTTCCTTTTTGTACCGCTTCTTCAATAGACCCAACCATAAAGAATGCCTGCTCGGGGAGCTTATCGTGTTTACCTTCGAGTATTTCTTTAAATCCTTTTACCGTATCCGAAACCTTAACGTATTTTCCGGGCTGTCCCGTAAACACTTCCGCAACAAACATAGGTTGGCTTAAAAACTTTTGAATTTTTCTTGCTCTTGCTACCGTCATTTTATCTTCATCTGAAAGTTCGTCCATCCCCAAAATGGCGATAATGTCCTGCAAATCCTTATATTTTTGAAGGACTCTTTGGACTTCTCTTGCTACGTTGTAGTGTTCCGGGCCTACAACGTTGGGATCCAAAATTCTTGAAGTCGAATTTAACGGGTCAACAGCCGGATATATTCCTTGGTCTGCTATTGCGCGTTCTAAAGAAATACTTGCGTCAAGATGCGAGAAAATAGTTACAGGTGCGGGATCGGTATAATCGTCTGCAGGAACGTAAACAGCTTGCACGGATGTAATTGAACCGTGTTTTGTGGAAGTAATTCTTTCCTGGAGTTCTCCCATTTCCGAAGCGAGTGTAGGTTGGTATCCTACGGCTGAGGGCATTCTTCCCAAAAGTGCAGATACTTCGCTTCCTGCCTGTGCAAATCTAAATACGTTATCTATAAAAAGAAGTACGTCTTCGTGTTTTACGTCTCTAAAGTATTCGGCCATTGTAAGGGCTGTCAGAGCTATCCTAAGCCTGTTAGCGGGCGGTTCGTTCATTTGGCCGAATAACATTACAGTCTTGTCCATAACTTTAGCATCTAACATTTCCAGCCAAAGTTCATTCCCCTCCCTTGTTCTTTCTCCGACTCCCGCAAAAACAGAATGGCCCTTATGCACCATAGCAATATTTCTTATAAGTTCTTTTACAATAACGGTTTTACCTACACCCGCCCCTCCAAATACGGCCGTTTTTCCTCCTTTTGTAAAGGGAGCAATTAAATCAATAACCTTAATACCGGTTTCAAGGATTTGAGGTTTTGTTTCTTGATCTTCTAAGACTGGAGGTTTCTGATGAATTGATTTATATATTATTTCCTTATCATTTCTATTGAATTTCTGGTTATCTATCGGATCACCTAAAACGTTAAAGATTCTTCCGAGTGTTTTAGGCCCTGTAGGAACCTGAATTGGAGCGTTAGTCCTTTTCACTGCCATTCCTCTGGATAATCCGTCTGTAGGGCCCAAAGCCAGTGCCCTTGCCTCGTTATCTCCGATAAGGAACGCGACTTCCAATACCAAAGTTTTACCGTTTAGTTCAATAAGGAGAGCCTCGTTTACTACGGGCGGATTATCTTCAAACCTTACGTCAACTACCGGTCCCAGGACTCTTATGATAAAACCCAGCGAATTTGTTTTAGGCATGTGCAAATTGTCCTCCTATTATATCTAAAATTTCGTTGGTAATTTTTTCCTGTCTGATTTTATTATATTCAAGCTTTAGTTCTTTTATTATTTCTTTTGCATTGTCTGTTGCGTTTTTCATAGCTACCATTCTTGCTGCCTGTTCCGATGCATAATTTTCTAAAAGGCTTTGATAGATTTCCATTTCGAGATAATGTTCCAGAAGAGAAGGCAATAATTCATTGATTCCGGGTTCAAAAAGTGTAACATTATTGCCGTTTTTAAATTCTCCTTCAAATTTTATCGGAAGGATTGTTTTAACTGTCGGAGTTTGGGTAAAAACACTGGTAAATCTTGTTGAGATTATTTTAACAGAAGAAATTTTTCCGTTTAAAAAATAATCGTTTACAATTTGTGTGATAGGGTAAACTGCGTCAAATGGCGGTAGGGAGGTGCCGAAAGGGAAAGTCGCTAAAACGTCTCTGCCTAAAGAAAAAACTCCGCCTTCGGCTTTTTTTCCAATGGTGATAAAAAAATCATTTTTATTCTTTGATGTTTGATAAACTTCCCTCAGCAGATTGGAAACTAGTCCTCCTGAAAGACCTTTATCCGGGGAGATAACAATATAAAGGTTATTTTCTAATACATTTTCTCTCATATAAGGATGTAAATTATCGTTTTCTATTTTTGTTGAAAGTTTTTTTGAAAGACTTCCAAGTTTTTCAACATAAGGCCTTGATAAAACAGCGGAATCCTGGGCTTTTTTGAGTTTCGATGCTGCAATCATTTGCATTGCCCTTGTTGTTTTAGAAACGTTTCCTGCTGTTTTGATTCTTCTTTTTAATGTTAGTATAGATGCCATTAGACTGAAAATCCTTTCTTAAATTCCTGAGTTGCCTTTTGTAATTGTTTTAAAGTCTCCTCATCGGGTTTTGAGCCTTTTGATAAAGCTGTGATAATTTTTGGGTAAGTCGCCTTTATAAAGTTATGGTATTCTTTTTCGAATCTTGAGACTTCGGTTGCAGGGACGTCATCGGCATATCCGTTTGTAACAACCCATATACTTAAATACTCTAAAGCCTCAGTAAGAGCCCCGTACTGGGGTTGTTTAAGCATTTCCGTTGTTCTTCTTCCTCTGTCAAGCTGTGCTGCAGTGGCCGGATCCAATTCGCTTCCGAATTGTGCAAAAGAAGCCATTTCCCTGTACTGGGCAAGTTCAAGCTTCATTTTTCCGGAAACAGATTTCATTTCCGGTGTTTGCGCCGCTCCTCCGACCCTTGAAACAGAAGTGCCTATATTTATGGCCGGTCTTATGCCGCTGTAAAAAAGGTCTCCTTCAAGGTAAATTTGTCCGTCGGTAATTGAAATTACGTTTGTGGGGATATAGGCAGATACGTCATTTCCCTGTGTTTCGATAATGGGTAAAGCCGTTATCGAGCCTCCTCCTTCTTCTCTGTTGAGCCTTACCGCTCTTTCCAAGAGCCTGCTGTGCAGATAGAAAATATCTCCGGGGTAAGCTTCTCTTCCGGCCGGCCTTTTTAAGACAAGAGATATCTGTCTGTAGGCCCATGCGTGTTTTGTTAAATCGTCATAGACTACCAATGCATCTTCACCTTTTTGCATAAAGTATTCTGCTATGGCAACTCCTGCATAAGGAGCCAAATATTGCAGGGAAGCCGGGTCGGCAGCTGAAGCTACAACAACTATGGTATAGTCTATTGCCTCGGTTTCTTTTAATTTGTCAATTATCTGTGCAATCCTGCTTTGTTTTTGTCCGATTGCAACATAAACGCAGGTGACCGGTTTAAGCCCTCCGTTTTTTTGGTTATTTTTCTGGTTAATTATTGTATCTACGGCAATTGCGGTTTTCCCCAAGCCCCTGTCTCCGATAATAAGTTCCCTTTGTCCTCTTCCTATGGGAAACATTGCGTCAATTGCTTTTATTCCGGTTTTAAGCGGGGTATTGACCGGTTCTCTTTCTACGACTCCCGCTGCTATTTTCTCAAGGGACATTTCTTTTCCTTGTTTCCTAGGCTTTGCTTTTCCGTCAAGAGGTTCTCCCAAAGGGTCGATAACTCTTCCTATTAAATCCTCGGAGACGCTAATCGAAAGCATTCTTCCCGTCGTCTTTACCCTGTCGCCTTCTTTTATGTCATCTCCTTCGCCTAAAAGGATTATTGAAATATTGTCTTCATCCAGGTTTAGAACCATTCCTATTGTTCCGTTTTCAAAAGATACCAGTTCTCCCATCATTGCTTTTGATAATCCCGAGGCTACAATAACTCCGTCCGTATTTGTTTGCACTTCTCCCACATTCTGAAGCTTAGTATCAAGGCTAAAAGAGGATAACCCTTTTTCTAACTGCTTAATAATTTCGTCGCTGTTTACCATAATTTATGCATTTATATGTGATTTTAGATTTTCAAGAGTGTCTTTAAGACTTAATTCGTATACCAAATCGTTATTTTCCACTCTTAGTCCTGCTAAAAGGGACTGGTCTTGTTTGAAAACTATTTTTTTCCCCGCAAAAACACCAGAAAGCTGTTTTTCTATGTCTTTCTCTTTATATAGATGGGGAACTACTACCGTTATCTGTTTCCCTTTTTCAAGTTCTTTGAGAATTTTAATATATTCCCTAAGCTCTTGTCTAGATAGAAATTTTACGATTTTTTTTACTTTTTTCTCGTCTAATTGGTTTTTTGTATAACTTGCCGCTGCCAATTTTTTTATTTGTTTTTTTATCATAATATTTATTTCTTTTTACTCAATTGTTTTGCCGCTTTTTCAATTAGTTGTTTTTGTTCTCTTTCCCCAAATAATTCTCCCACGGATTTTTTTATAAGTTCTATAGACAGGTTTGTAACGTTTTCGGATAATCTTCTTTCCGTATCTTTTGCTTCCTGTTCAATTTGCCGTTTTGCTTCTTCCAGTATTTTTTCAGCTTGTTTTCTCGAATTTTCTTCTATTTCTTTTGATATGCTGACCGCTTGTGTATTTGCATCATCAACAATTTTTCTTGATTGATCCTGCGCCTTTTTTAGTATCTTTTTTTCTTCCTCCAGAGCCTTTTCCAGCGTCAGCCGGCCTTCTTCTGCCTGTTTTATTCCTTCCTTAATGCTATCGGAGCGCTTTTTTAGCATGTCCAGAACAGACTTATATAAAAGCTTCTTTAAGATATAAAGAATAATTAAAAAATTTACGATTTGAGCGGCCAATAAATATGGATTTAGCCCAAATTCTTTAACAATTTCCATAATTTATTTTATGAAAGCCAATATTAACGAATAAATTGCGATTGCTTCTGCGAAAGCCATTCCTAAAAGCATTGCGGGAAGAATTCTTCCGGACGCTTCAGGATTTCTTCCGATAGCCTCCATTGCCTTAGCCCCGATTAAACCGATTGCCAAAGCGGCCATTTGTCCTCCGATAGCAATAATTAAGCCTCCTGATACGCTAAATGTCATTTTGCGCTCACCTCCTTAGCCTCATGATGAGGCGTTGTAAGAATTGCCATAAAAGCCATTGTCAGCATTGAAAAAACTAAAGCCTGGACCAGCCCTACAATTACTTCTAAGAGTAAAAACGGAAGTGGGAAAAGAAAGGCGGATAATCCGGCAACTGTGCCTAAAACAACTTCCCCTGCGAATATATTCCCAAAAAGACGGAAAGAAAGTGAAATTACTTTTGTAATTTCACCAATAATCTCAAGAACGCCTACATAAAGATTTATTGGATTTAAAGAAAAGTACCTTCCCAGATATTCTTTAATTCCTAAAGTCGTAGAACTTAGCATATGAGTAGCAACTAAAGAAACAATTGCAAGGCCAAAGGTTGTATTTATATCGCTTGTTGCGCTTCTTAAAAGCGGAACAAAAGTCCGTTCTTTTCCTTCGTAAAGGCCTATTGTTCCAAAACCGGGAATAAGCCCGCTCCAGTTTGCTATAAGAATAAAAAGGAAAAATGTCATTAAATAAGGAAAAATTTTTGAGGCTCTTTCTCCTGCAACCGATTCGGTTAGGCTATAAAATGTTTCAATTGCCATTTCGATTAGATTTTGGATAAAACCAGGCACCAATTTTATATTTTTTTTAATATAAACGGCTAACGCTATTAGTAAGACATCCACAATGATAGTGTCTAAAACTGTGTTTGTCACCGGAAAAAAGCCCAAACGAAATATAGGTTCTGCTGCGAATGAAACCACGTAACTTATTTTATCTATAAAATAGCCTCAAGTCAAGAAGAAAAATGACTGAAAGCCGATATTTTCTCCGCAATAATTATCGGTTTATCGTTTTTTGTGTCAATTTTTCCGTTTACTACGATGACAGAGTCTTTTGAAAGAATAGTTTTGTACATTTCGAATACTCTTGGGAAAACTATGCATTCTGCCAATATTCCTTTTTCATCGCTTATAGTTACGAAGGCCATTTCACTTCCATTTTTCTTTGTAAATATTCTCCTTATGTTTTCTATGAGTCCGCCTATAGTGACTTGCGTGCCCTCGTTTTCTTCCGTTAAAAGTTCTATTTCGTGGGTAACGTGTTCCCTTATTTTTATTAAGCTTTCCATTTGCGGGTGGGAGGTTAAATAGAAACCCAAAAACTCTTTTTCAAAGGCCAGCTTTTCGTTTGGGGTAAAGTCTTCAATGTTTTTTGGGCTTACTGATAATTCCTCGTTTTCTTCGGAGTCTCCGAATAAACTTGTTTGTCCGGACTTAATATCTTTAGTTTTTTTATGGGATTTTTCTATTATCTCAGGATATTTTATTAGAAGGTTTGCTCTGTTTCCAAATGAATCCATCGCGCCTGCTTTTATTAAGCTTTCAACGGTTTTTTTGTTTACAGCGCCCAAATCAACTCTGGAACAAAGGTCTTCAAGGGTTTTAAAAGTGCCTTTTTCTCTCTGCTCTAAAATACTGTTTATAGCCGCTTCTCCGACATTTTTTATTGCGGAGAGACCGAATCTTATATTGGTGTTTTCTTCAATTGTAAATTCGCTTCCGGATTTATTTATATCCGGAGGTAGGACAGGAACTTTTAACCTTCTGCATTCGGCAACGGCCTGAGCTATTTTTTCATTCTTTATAGGCCCCGAACTGCCTCTGGATTCTGCGGTTAAAAGGGCGGTCATAAATTCAACGGGAAAATGGGCCTTAAGATATGCAGTTCGAAATGCGATTGTTGCGTAGCAGGCCGCATGGGCTTTGCCAAATCCATATCCGGCAAAGGGTTCAAATAAAATCCATAGTCCTTCGGCGTTTTTTTTAGACATACCGTTTGTTACGCATCCGTCAACAAATTTATCGTGCTGTTTTTTCATTTCGGCGGGGATTTTCTTTCCTACGGCTTTTCTAAGCTTGTCCGCTTCAAGCCAGGAATATCCGGCAACGTTAATGGCAGTTAAGAGAAGATCGTCCTGGAAGGTTATAATACCGTACGATTCTTTTAGTACTTCTTTTAGCCTTGGATCAGGATATTTAATAAGGTTGGGATTGTTTTTTCTTCTTATAAACTCCGGGATATTAGCCATAGGTCCCGGCCTATATAAAGCTACCATTGCCTGAAGATCAAAAATAGAAGTAGGTTTTAATTCTTTAATATATCTTCTCATTCCGGAAGATTCAAGCTGGAATATTCCGGTAGTCTCTCCCGATGCCAAAAGATCGTATGTTTTTTTGTCTTCAAAAGAAATATTGGAAAAATCTATGTCTTTATTCTGGTTATCTTTTATAAACCTTAACGCTTCCTGTATAATGGTTAAATTCCTAAGTCCCAAGAAGTCTATCTTTAAAAGTCCCACACCATCTTCTCCGATACTGTACATATCGTATTGAGTGACAATTTTATCTCCGTTTGTTTCCCTTTGAAGCGGTGTGTATTCTGTTAATTCTTTGTCTGCAATAACTACTCCGGCAGCGTGGACCGAAGCATGCCTGGCAACACCTTCTATTTTTTTTGCCAAATCCAAAAGTTTTTTTGTCTCGGATTCGGTTTGATATACCGCACGAAGCTCCGGATTTTGTTCCAAAGCTTTTTCTATTGTCATGGCATGTCCCTGCCAGCCCAGGGGTATCATTTTTGATATCCTGTCTGGTACAGAATAGGGAAGTCCCATTACCCGTCCGGTATCCCTTACCGAGCCTCTTGCCTCGATTGTTCCGAAGGTTATAATTTGGGCTACTTTATCTCTTCCGTATTTATCGGTGACGTATTCTATTACTTCGTCTCTTCTGTTATCAGCAAAATCCAAATCAATATCGGGAGGTGACGGACGCATAGGGTTTAAAAATCTCTCAAAGGGGAGTTTAAAAAATAATGGGTCTATGTCCGAAATTCCAAGGGCATAGGATATTATTGAGCCTGCATTAGAACCTCTCCCCGGGCCTACCGTAATTCCTTTGGATTTTGCCCAAATAACAAAGTCTGCGACTATTAAGATATAAGTTTCATACCCTTTTTTTAAAATTATTGAAAGTTCGTAATCTGTTCGGTCTCTTATTTCTTTGGTAATAGTTCCATACCTATTTTTTAATCCTTCTTCTACTTTTTCAGTCATATACTGGGCGGGGGTTTTACCTTGGGGTACATCAAATTGGGGCATTATCCATTTTCCAAGCGTTATTTCCAAATTACACATATCGGCTATTTTGACCGTGTTTTCTATAGCTTCCGGTGTTTGAATAAAAAGTCCTGCCATTTCTTCCGGGCTTTTTATATAAAAGTCGGGTGAAGAAATCATAGACAATTTCCTGTTAGGAGTGTCTAATGTTGTTTGGGTTTGGATGCATAGAAGCGTTTCCTGGCCCTCTGCGTCCGTATTGTAAACGTAATGGTTATCGTTGGTTGCAACTAATGGGAGTCCGAGTTTTTGGGAAAGTGCAATAATTTTTTCGTTTAAAATATCCTGGCCTTTTATATTTGTGTGTTTTTGAATTTCAAGGTAAAAATGGTCTTTTCCAAATATTTCCGATAAAGTTTGTGCTCTTTTTACCGCTGTTTCTTCCTGGTTATTTAATAATGGTTCGGAAACATACCCGTTAATACAAGCGCTTAAACAAATAATTCCTTCATGGTATTCGCGCAGAAGTTGTATATCTGTTCTAGGTTTATAATAGTAACCTTCAAGATTGGCTACGGATATAATTTTCATTAGATTTTTATATCCGGTCAGGTTTTGAGCCAAAAGCACTAAATGGTTGGAATCTCCGTCCACACCCGCTTCTTTATCGTGCCTGGTCCTTTTGCTTATGTATATTTCGCATCCTATTATGGGTTTTATTCCGGCCTCCAAGCATGTTTTATAAAAAGTAATAGTCCCATACATGTTTCCATGGTCTGTTATTGCGAGAGCTTTCATGTTCAGTTCCTTAGCACGGTTAACCATGTCTTTTATTTTCGAAAGACCGTCTAAAAGTGAGAATTCGCTGTGATTATGAAGGTGTACAAAATCTGCCATATCTATATTATATTGCTTTTGATAACAGTACTGACGGGGCCTCCTGTGCCGGTTCCGCCGATATTATCTCTATAGGTACTCCTTTTTCCGGTGTTAGTTTTATTACTCCATCCCTTTGCATAGCTCCCAGGTGCCCGTATTCAGGATGAGGAACCGGTTCCTGTGTTTCTTGTATCCGAATTTTTGTTCCGTTTACCATTTTTCCCACCAATTCTTTTAAAATTCCAAATCTTTCAAGGCCGGTAGGAGGAATTGCTGAGCCGATTTTTTCAGCGGTTATTAAAAGGTCTATGTCTTTTCTTGGCAAGTTTTTTTTCAGGGTTCCTCCTACAGCATAGATATTTCCTGTTATGCCTTGTTCATCTGTGACGTCTTCGAATCTTTGTATAAGTGTTTCTATGTTGGTTCTGTCATCCGTCTCTCCTGCAGAGGTGAATCTTTCAAGATAACTTGTTCTATCTAATGGTGTTTGTTCTGCGACTGCTGTTATTTCTGCCATATTATTAGTTTCCGTTACTTGGGTTATCTATTGTTGTGACGTTTTGGTAATCTTCATAGGAATATAGAATGTTGTGACCTTCTGTTTTTGAGTCTTTTTTAGCCATGTAAAGAACTTTGTCAGCTTTCTTACTTAATTGTGCGATAATTTCAGTTATTTGTTGTTCTATTTCACCTGGTTCATGTTTCTCTCCCAAGAAACCTAGCTCTTCCGGATGGAGTGTTGCGATTCCTGCTCCGATAAATATGTTGTTTGCATTGAATTGAAAATTAAGTCTTTCAAATAATTTTCTTATCCCTTCAGGACTTACACCGCTTAATACAAGTGCGAATTCATCTCCTTTTTCCCCCATTCTTGAAACAAAATCTAGTCCTTCCCTTGTGTTTTCACTTAATATTTTTGCTGTATTTTTAAGCAGTTTATCGCCTGCTGGGTGTCCTCCATGTTCTTCGTCATCATTAACAGCTTTTAAATTATTCAAATCTAACAGCATTAGACTTACCGTATCTCCTGTTCTTGCGGTTCTTCTTAAGGTTTCCCTTATTTCTCTTTCAAACCCGTTTCTGTTATAAATTTCTGTTAAAGAATCTATTTCACCCTTTTGCCTTTCAGCATCAATTTCTATATCTTTTACTTCAACTGTATCGAAAACTGCTCTTCGAACAGCTTTTATATCCGAAGGATGAGCGAATTTCCTTCTCCCATTTTCTATAGCCCTTTTTATGTACGGTCTTGCTTTTTCATATTGTGCGCGTAATGCAGTAAATCCTGTAGGCTGTTTTTCTGGAATAGATTCGCTCATTTTAACTCCTCTAAAATTAATTTTCTTAGCATATTGGTATCTATTTTCTTTTTCAGTATATACATAACCTGACCGATTGCAAATTGTATTACAGAATCTTTGCCTTTTTTGTAATCTTCTTTGATTCCGGGATTGTCTTTGAGTACTTTCCGTACAATATTTCTCAGTTCATCTGCATTAATGTCTTCTTTTTTTTCGGATTGCAGTATGTTTTCAATCAACTTAGCAGGGACAATGTTGCCTATGTCAACTTTTTTATTAATTATGTTGTTAGCTATTTGTTTAGCTGTTACTCTATTTTTTTGGCCGATTTTAAATACTTCTTCAAAATAGTCCGCTAGGGTTTTTTCTTTTGTTAGTATTTCACCGTCGTATAGGGAAAGCCCGTATTGTTTTTGGAACCTGTTTAGCTTGACGTTGGGAAGTTCGGGTAAAGTTTCTTTGAGTTTGTTAATTTCCGGTTCCTTCCATCTAATCGGCGGAATATCCGGCTCGGGAAAGTATCTATAATCTGATGCCTCTTCTTTAACCCTCTGTGAAACAGTAGATGAATTTTTTTCTACAAATCCTCTTGTTTCCTGGACAGGTGTTTTCCCCTCGTCTAGAATTTCGGCCTGTCTTTTAATTTCGTAATCTATTGCTTTTCCTACGAAAGCAAAAGAGTTTATATTTTTAACTTCTACCTTGTATTTTGGTAATCCCTTCTCTCCGTCTTTTTTTAAGGATATGTTCGGCTCAAGTCTCATATTTCCTTTTTCCATGTCGGCATTTGAAACCCCTAAATACCTGACAATTTGTTGTAGTTTTTGCAGGTATTCTTTTACTTCGTCCGCGGTTTCAAAATCCGGCTCTGTGACTATTTCTACCAAAGGAACACCCGAGCGGTTAAAATCTATAAGGCTTACTTTTTTTTCGTCTACGGTTTCGTGTATCAGTTTTCCGGTGTCTTCCTCCATGTGTACTCTGGTTATTCCGATTTTTTTACCGTTTTGTAAAGTTATATGGCCGTTTAAACAGAACGGTTTATCATATTGGGAAATCTGATAGCCTTTTGCTAAGTCCGGATAAAAATAATTTTTTCTGTCAAATTTTGAAAACAGGGGGATCCCGCAGTTTAATGCGAGGCCAATTTGGACACACCATTCG
This sequence comes from bacterium, assembly GCA_021824155.1. GTDB lineage: Bacteria > Patescibacteriota > Microgenomatia > Levybacterales > UBA12049 > JAKALS01. The sequence continues at coordinate 35,691 of JAKALN010000002.1, forward strand.
ACCGCCTTTTTATTTGGTACAGGTAAGGCTCCCGGCAGTCCAAGGCAGACAGGACAAGTATGCGTGTTTGGTTTTTGTCCAAAGTAGTCCGCGCTGCAGCTGCAAAACATTTTTGAATTGGTTTTTAATTCAACGTGTACTTCCAGTCCTATTACCGCTTTGTATTTCATAAATTAGGTTTTAATTTCCTCCACTGCTCAGTTTGGGTTATTTTTTCGTATTCAAATGCAACGGACAGAACCAGTTCCTCGCTAAACTGCGGTCCTATTATTTGCATTCCTATCGGAAGCCCCGAATTTGAAAAGCCGACGGGGATATTTATTCCTGCCAAACCCGCAATTGAAGAGGGTTCTACCAAAACATCCGCAATTTCGCCAAACATGGCAGCGTCTTTCGTCGCTCCGACAGGCAGAGCAAGGGAAGGGCTTGTGGGGGCAATTATTACATCCACTTTTCCAAAAGCTTTCTCAAAGTCATTGATTATTACAGTTCTTACCTGTTGGGCTTTATTGTAATATTGGTCGTAGTAACCTGAAGAAAGTGCGTAGGTCCCAAACATTATCCTTCTTTTTGCTTCATCTGCGAAGGCGCCTCTACCGTTTCCGTATCTAATTCCGTCGTATCTTGCGAGGTTTGAGGATACTTCCGATCTCTGGATTATCGTATAGACATCTATTGCATATTTTGGGTCGAATAATTTAATGTTTTCTATTTTGCCGCCTGCTTTTTCCAGTTTTTTTATAGCTTCTTTTACGTTTTTTTCGACTTCTTTGTCCAACCCTTCTATGAAATATTCGTTTGAAATTCCGATTTTTAGTTCTTTAATATCTTTTTTTAGTTTTTGGCTGTACTTTAAAACAGGTTTGGGGGAAGTAGTTGCATCCATTTCGTCTTTTCCGGCAAGGACCTCCAGGATTATAGCGCTGTCTTCGGTTGTTTTTGTTATGGGGCCCGGGGAGTCAAGTGATGAACCCATTGCGATAACTCCGTATCTGGATACTCTTCCGTAGGTGGGTTTTAATCCTACCACACCGCACCATGAGGCGGGCTGCCTTATTGATCCGGCTGTTTCCGAACCTATTGCGGCAATTGTCTGGTCGGCTGCTACGCTGGCTGCTGAGCCTCCTGAAGAGCCTCCAGGCAAGTGTTTCGTGTTCCACGGGTTTTTACTGGCTCCGAAGTCTGAAGTTTCTGTAGAGGAACCATGAGCCCAGGCATCCATGTTGGTTTTCCCCAATATTACACAGCCGGCTTCTTTTATCTTTTTTATAACTGTAGAATCAAACGGGGGAATATAACTTTCTAAAACCTTACTGGATGCAGTAGTTTTAATTCCTTTTGTGGAAAAATTATCTTTTACCGCAAGCGGAATTCCCAAAAGGGGAAGTTCTACTGCGTCCGAAAGGGCTTTGTCTGCAATTTTAGCCTGCTCAAGCGCGTCTTTTTCCGTAACCGTAACAAATGCATTTAATTTAGGTTCAGTTGCTTTAATCCGTTCAAGACATGCTTTTGTTAATTCAACAGATGAAAAATCTTTATTTTTCAAACCTTCTTTTGCCTGTTTTAATGTTAAATTATTAAGATTCATTTTCTTCAAAAATAGCATTTACTTTAAACATTCCGTTGTGCGCAGATTTTGTATTAGACAGAGACTCATCTTGGGTTAAGGAAGGTCCGGCCAGGTCTTTCCTCGTTACGTTTTCAAGGCCGGTTACCTGGCTTGTGGGTTCAATGCCTTTTGTCTCAACATCACCAAGCTCCTCAACGTATTTGATTGTTTCTTCAAGCTGTTTTTCGAATTTTGTTTTTTCTTCCAAGGACAAAGGGAGATTTGCAAGTTTTGCTATATGGGAGACATCAATTTTCATTGAGAATATTATATTCTACTGCCATATTTATATCAATTGGAGGATTTTCTTACAACTTGGTGTATTCTTAAATTTAACCTTTTTGCTGTTTGATATTCATTTGTTGCTCCTTTTGACAGCTCCCATTGTGGAGTCATAAAGACGTCTGTAATGTATCCTGATTCTAGGATTTCCCTCCAGAATCTTTGAGATAGTTCCTCTCTGCCCGCCGGCGGTTTGGGTAAGAGCCTAAAAGCCGCTTCACTTTCTATAAAATCCAGTGCACAAAAGACAGGGTAGTCAACGTTCCTTTTTATAAATCTTGTATATCTGGCAAGGTTTTTAATATTTCTCACTAAATATACAGAACCCTCAGATTTAATTACTCCGGATACAAACCCTATTTTTCCTGATTCGCTTTGTTCTTTTGCTTCCTTTAATATATCCAATGCACGCTGTTTAGTTCTTTCAAAATCTCTAGAGTCTGCAAACGCTTTTAATCTCTCTGTCATCTTAAATATTTATATTTAACCTTTTAGCAATTACTTTTCTGGCTTTTTCTTCTTCTGAATTATCTAATTTTTCCAGTTCAAAATTTTTTCCGTATTTTATTTCGAGAGCCTTCTTTATTAAGTAATCTGCAAGCTCAGGATTTTTTGGCAGTATTGGTCCGTGGAAATAAGTACCGATAGAGTTTTTATAAATAGCCCCTTCTTCCTTTGCGCTGTCGTTGCTTCCGAATCCTTTTAATACTTTTCCCAAAGGTTTAATGCCATTTCCAAGGATAGTTCTTCCGCCGTGATTTTCAAAACCGACAAGAACTGTTTTTTTGCCGAATAAGTTTTGGGCATCTATCGCAATATTACCAATTAGACGTTTTCTTCCCGGATTTTCCGTGTACATATCCAGTATTCCCAGTTGAGGTAATTTATTGCCATCGGCAGTTTTGTAATACTGTCCCAAATACTGAAATCCTCCGCAGATATATAGTCCCGGAATTCCGTTTTCAATAGCTTCTTTAAAAGCTTTTTTCTTTTTTGTTAAGTCTTTTGCCACAACTTCCTGCTGTGTATCCTGTGCGCCGCCCATCATAAAGAGGTCGCATAATGAAAAATCCTTATCCGATATTCCAATTCCTATTTCTTTAATTTCGGCTGTAATTCCGCGCCACTGGCAGCGTTTTTGCAGAACAATAACATTGCCCCTGTCCCCGTATGTATTCATCAGCTCGGGGTAAAGCCATCCAATGACCAATGATTTCTGATTTGTCATAATATTTTCTTGCCTATTAAAATCTTCCTGGTTTCAAGCATTGCAGAGTAGGTAGGCAGGATAAAAAGGGTTTCTCCTTCCGGCACATTGTTTAGAGATACTTTTACAGCTTGGTCCAAATCTTCAAAAGTTTCGGATTTAAGCTCTGAATACTTTAGCCTTAACGCCATATCATAAGCCCTGTCGCCTGAGGTAAATATTTTAATCTTTGAGTCTATTAAAATTTCGAAGTCAATGTCCCAAATCCATGATACATCCCTTCCATCTGGAATCCTATCGTTAAGAATTATTAAAAGGTACTTTGCTTTAGCATCGTTTATTGTTCTTAAAGATTCATTGAAGCTTGTTGGATTTTTTGCAAGAAAAAACTTAATTTTTTTATCTTTGGCAATGATCTCTTCCTGCCTTCCAAAAGCAGGCTTGAAATTAATGAGAGATTTATTTATGTTATCTTCACTTATACCTGTATCTTTTGCAAAAAGAATCGCTGCCAAGACGTTATACATGTTATAAACACCTTCAAGAGGATGATTATTTGTTTTCTCTATGTCTAAAAGCGGTCTTTTAAGATTACAGTTTGGGCAAGACCAGTTTCCAAGATGAGAATAATAAACCGGGTTTAATTCCAGTTTAGACGAACATTTGGGACAGAGAGTGGAGTCTGCAGCGTTTTGGGGAATTTCGTTTTTTAAAGAAAGTTCATTCAAGCCAAAATATTGAACATTCATTCCCGGCTTCATTCCAAGATAAGCTATTCGGGGATCGTCGGCGTTTAGGATAAACTTGGTTTTGTCCTTAAGCTTTTCGTAAATTTGTGCCCAATTTTTTGAAATTGTGTTAACTTCTCCATATCTGTCCAATTGATCCCTGAAAAGGTTAAGAGCAATTAGATAATCAGGCTTAATTTTTTGACTGATTTTTGTAAGCGCGTTTTCATCTATTTCAAATACCGCAAAATCTTTTCTAATTTTGCCAAAGATATCTGCTTCAATAACCAGAGAAGATGCGACACCGTTTAATAAATTTGCTCCCGATTGGTTTACAAAGACAGTTTTGCCGTTTTTTTCCAGAATTGTTTCTATAAGTTTTGCAGTTGTTGTTTTACCGTTTGTGCCGGTTACAAAAATAACTGTTGTTTTTGAATATTCAAGGATATCGGAAACAAAATCAGGATTTATGGAAAGGGCAATGTGTCCGGGCCACGTTGAGCCATTCCCAAGGTTTAAAGCCCCGCTTAAAAAAGATAAGAATTTTCCTATTAATATTAACAATGTGTTCATTTAAGTATTACATTTCCCGCAGAGCTTTTATTCTTTCTTCAACCGGAGGATGAGTATCAAATAGGGAAGCAAACCATGATTTTGCCGATTTGCCTTTAAAAGGGTTTACTATAAAAAGATGGGCCGTAGCATTATTGGCAGTTTTTAAAACGTTCGGGTCTTTTGAAATTTTTTCCAATGCGCTTGCTAATCCTTCGGGATACCTTGTTAATAAAGCTCCCGAAGCATCTGCCAAAAATTCTCTTTTTCTTGAAACAGCAAGTTGGATAAGAGTTGCTGCTATAGGTGAGAGTATTGCTAAAACAATTCCAATTACAAGAAACAAAGCTTGTATATTATTTCCTCTACTGTCTCTGTCTTCATTAAATCCTCCAAACCAAAGTTGTCTCATGAAAAGATTAGCCAAAATCGCAATAAACCCTACAAGAATTGCGACAACTCCCATGAGTCTTATATCATAGTTTTTGACGTGCGATAGTTCATGCGCAATTACTCCCTCAAGTTCGACATGGTCGAGTTTATTTAAGATTCCGCTGGTTACACAGACAACAGAGTGTTTGGGGTCCCTTCCCGTTGCAAAGGCGTTTGGCGACGGGTCATTTATTATATATATTTTAGGCATCGGAAGGCCATCTCCAATACATAAGTTTTCAACGGTCCTGAAAAGTTCGGGGTTGTCCGATTTTTTTATTTCTTTTGCTCCGGATGTTGCAAGTACCAGTTTATCCGAGTAATAATAGCTTCCGATGCTGGTAATTCCGGCAAAGACAAGAGCAAATCCTGCCAAAGAAAGTCCATAACCCATTGCTTTGCTGAAAACGTAAACAATGGTTGTAACAAAAATGACAAAAAAAAGCATTATCAGCCAAGTTTTTGTCTTATTTCCGGAAATAGACGAATAAACTTTCATCGAATTAGAAACTTACTTTTACGGGTTTTTTCTCCTCGTCAGTTGCGCCGAAAAATTCTGCTTCTTTAAAATTTAATAGTTTGCCTATAAAAACGTTAGGGAAGACTTGAAGTTTCGTGTTGTAATCTAAAACTGTACTGTTGTAGAACTGCCTTGCGTAAGCAATTTTATTTTCCGTGTCCGAAAGTTCATCCTGCAGTTCCATGAAATTCTGGCTTGCTTTAAGCTCGGGATAATTTTCTGCAACAGCAAAGATTGACTTCAGAGTTTCCGAAAGCTGATTATTTGCGGTAGCTTTTTCTGCCGCACCTTTTGCCGAAACAAGACTCGCTCTTTCTTCTGTTACTTTTTCAAAAAGTTCCTTTTCGTGTTTCGCATAACCCTTTACCGTTTCTACAAGATTGGGGATTAAGTCTGCTCTTCTCTTAAGCTGTACATCTATTTGGGAGAAAGCTTCGGAAACCCTCATTCTTGTTACAATAAGGCTGTTATACAAATACCAAACGAAGATAATAATGGCCGCAGCTATTACTATAAGGATAATTGTACTATTCATTGTTTCACCTCCTTTACTTTCTTAACCACTCCAGGAATTTATTATACGATAATGTATTGAGTATGTCACTTTTTGTAGCCCAACCGCGCTTTGCCATTGCGACTCCGTATTTCTGCAGATACATTTGATCTTTCGCATGGCTGTCGGTATCTATAACCATTTTTACGTCTGAGCTTACGGCCATTCTTATTACAGAATCGGAAAGGTCGAGTCTTGCCGGCCAGCTGTTTATTTCCAGGGCTTTATTATTTTTTTTGCAAAATTCAAAAATTTTATCCCAGTTTAATTCATAACCCTGCCTCTCGTTAAGAAGCCTTCCTGTCGGGTGGGCGAGTATCTTAGCCTTTTTATGTGATAAACCGTTTATTACACGCTCTGTCATTTTATCTTTATCCATATTAAAGACACTATGGATTGATACAATTGCTCCATCCAATAAATCCAGAGATTTATCGTCAATTGCAAGCTTACCGTCCGGTAAAATATCTATTTCGAGCAATTTAAATATACGAGCATCTTTATTACTCGATAAAATATGTTCAATAGTTTCATTTCGTCTTGATATAAGTGAATAAATTTGTTCTTTAGTATGTTTGGATATGCTTGGATTGTGCTCAGAAAACCCTACATAATCGTAATTGAGGCTTTTGGCTGTTTCCAGCATTTCTTTAAAACTGCTGGTTCCCAAGTCATGGCTGGGTTCAATCGGAAAATTTGAATGAAGGTGAAGGTCTCCCTTAATATCTTTAATTTCGACGACTTTAGGCAGTTTGCCTTCTGCCGCAAGTTCAATTTCCCCGGTATCTTCCCGCATTTCGGGGGGAATCCAGGGAAGACCCACTGCTTTATAAAAATCCTCTTCATTTTCATATTGTTCACTTTTCCATTTTCCGTCTTTTGATTTTCTTTTTATGCCGTATTCCGAGAGGGAAAGTCCTTTTTTAAGAGCAAATTCCCTAAGATGAACGTTATGGTTTTTACTTCCCGTAAAATGCTGAAGTAATGCCCCGAAGCCTTCGGGCGGCTGAATAAGAAGGTCTATCTGTTTTCCTCCGGAGGCAAGAATGGAGGAGGAAACTGCTCCTTTTTCTATAACCCTGTCTATGTAAGGATATGCAGTAAAGTAATTCAATACTGCCTTGGGGTTTTTTGAGGCTACAGCTATATCGATATCACCAACTGTCGGCGAGCTTCTTCTAAGGCTTCCTAAGGGTTCTGCTCTTAGGACGTCTTCTGATTTTCTTAAATATTCAAGCATTTTGCCGGCTACTTCGGAAGCAAAAGGCAAAGTCATTCTTGTAGTTTTACCGCTTCCTTTTCTAAATTCGGAAATAGCCCTTAAGATGTCGCTCTGGGATTTTTCTCCAAAACCGGCAAGCGGTGCGATTTTTCCAATTTTTGCGACTTTTTCGAGGTCGTCTATAACGGTATCAGGATTCTTAAAGTTGAACTCTTTTACCAGTTTATATGCTTTTTTAGGTCCGAATGAAGGAATATCCAATAAAGGAAAAACGGCTTCCGGAATTCCGGAAAGGGCCCATTCATAATGTGAAACTTTTCCCTTCTTAAAAAGCTCTTCAAGTCTTGATTTAAGAGTGATTCCGATTCCGGGTATTTCATCTAAGCGGCCTTCCCTGTAATAATCTTTTATTTCCGAAGTAAGGCCGCCGATTGCTTCCGCAGCCCTCTGGTAAGCGACAATTTGAAAATGAAATTTTTTTTCATCTTTAATTGTATAAGCTGCGGCGACGTTTTTTAATAATTTAGCGATTTCGGCGTTATTCATGGCAAAAAAATAATAACACTTCATCTTTTTTTACACAAGCAAAGCATTGACTATAGCTATACAATTTGTTAGGATACTCTAAATCTTAAGTAGGGGGTGGTAGCTCAGTTTGGTTAGAGCGCTTCCCTGTCACGGAAGAGGTCGCGGGTTCGAGTCCCGTTCACCCCGCTTATACTTATAAATTCCTTACCTCTGTCCAGGAAGGAGGACAAAAATGCCAAGAACAAAAAAAACAGCAAAAAACAAAACTGCTTCCAAAAATATTGTTAAAAACAATATTTTTCCCGAAGTCAAATGGGGGGAATCATACACAAGCTTATTTTTAGGGATAGTAGTAGTTGTAGTTGCGGCAATTCTTGTTTTTTCTTTCCTAAAAGGAAGAAATTTTAACAAAACAACTTCAACCCAATCTACCTCAACAGCTTCTGCGACTGCGCAGCAGCAAGTGGGTGGTACAAAAATGCTCCCAAAAACTTACGAAGTTAAACCGGGAGACGATCTTTGGAGTATAGCCGAAAAAATTTACGGTTCGGGGTACAACTGGGTGGATTTGGCAAGCGCAAATAAATTAGAAGATCCCAATCTTTTATATTCAGGAACTAAGCTTATTGTTCCTAATGTAAAAACAAAGGAGATCACAGCGCCTTCTGCAGTGGTTGAGCAACCGGTGAATTCTATAACCGGAGTTACCTATACTGTTGAAAAAGGAGACTACCTTTGGGCAATTGCAATAAGAGCTTACGGAGACGGATACAAATGGGTTGAAATAGCGAAAGCTAACAATCTTGTAAATCCGGACATAATACATACGGGTAATGTATTAAAACTTCCCCGTTAACTTATTGTAAAAGGGATAAAGGCCTTATTGAATGGGTGGTACAATACCGCAATAATTGACGTATCCATTAGTGAATTATGCTAAAATAGTTCACATGCGGATGTAGTTCAGTGGTAGAATGTCTCCTTCCCAAGGAGAAGGTCACCGGTTCGAATCCGGCCATCCGCTCAGGACAACTTCCGTTGCGAGTTCCCGCCTGCATTGCCTTTTGGCAAAACCGATGGCGGGCAGGGATTCACGTATCCCAGCTCAATTTAAACTGACTACAAAAAAGCTTACCGGTTTTAGTCCGGCCTTTTCGTTTGTATAAAATTTATTATTGACCTTTTGAAAGTATTCTGATATCATAAATCGTGCCCTCTAGTAATATTAAAAAAACAAAATACATATTTGTTTCCGGAGGAGTAATATCCGGAATAGGTAAAGGAACTACTGCCGCTTCCATAGCTCTTCTTCTTAAATCTGCGGGTTATAAGGTAAATCCTATTAAGTTTGAGAATTATCTGAATCTTGACGCGGGTACAATAAATCCTATAGAGCATGGAGACCCATTTTTATGCGAAGACGGAACAGAGGCAGATATGGATATCGGCAGCTATGAGAAGTTTTTGAATGAGAATATGGGTAAAAATAACTTCGTAACAATGGGACAAATTTACAAAACCGTTATAGACAGGGAAAGAAGATTTGAGTATGACGGGGAAGATGTAGAAGCAATTCCCTATATCACAAATGAGATTATTCACCGAGTAGAAAATGCCGGAAAGGTAAACAATGCGGATATAGTAATTATAGAACTGGGCGGTACGGCAGGTGAATATCAAAACGTATTTTATTACGAAGCATCAAGGATGATGACTTTAAAAAAGCCGGGGGACGTAATTCATGTGCATGTGAGCTATGTCCCTACTCCGGGACATTTGGGAGAACCCAAAACTAAGCCGACCCAGCTTTCGGTAAGGACGTTAAATTCAATGGGAATTCAGCCCGATTTTGTAATCACCCGGTCGTCAAAATTTTTAGATGAGAGAAGAAAAGACAGGCTTGCGCTATTTTGCAACATGCACAAAGATGACGTAATTTCCAGCCCCGACTTAAATTCTGTTTACGAAATTCCTCTGGTCTTAAAAAAACAGGGTTTAGATAAGAAAATACTAAAAAAATTGGGACTGAGGCAAAGAGTTGCAAATCTTAAAGAATGGGAAAACATGATTGATAAAATGAAGCACGTAAAAAAAGAAGTAGAAATCGCGATTGTGGGAAAATATTTTGGAACGGGAGAATACCAGCTAAGAGATTCCTATGCGGCGCTTTTTGATGCGATTGACCATGCATCATGGGAAAGCGGGGTAAAAGTAAAAACACATTGGGTAGATGCTGAAAAAATTGAAAAAGAGGGGGCGGAGAAAATAATAGGAAAAGTAAATGGAATTATTGTTCCGATAGGATGGGGAGAGCGCGGAGCGGAGGGGATGATTCAGGCTGCAAGTTATGCGAGAAACAAAAAAATTCCTTATCTTGGTCTTTGTTACGGAATGCAGCTTGCGGCAGTTTCTTTTGCCAGAGACGTATTGGGTTTAAAAAATGCAAATACTGTAGAAAACGACCCGGAAACAAAAAATCCGGTAATTCATTTTATTCCAAACCAAAAAGAACTTATGGAAAGAAGAGCTTACGGGGGAACGATGAGGCTAGGCGGTTGGGAAGCTAAAGTTAAAAAAGGGACCATGGCTTATAAGATTTACGAAAAATATAATAGTTTCTTAAATAAAAATAAGTCCATTATCAGCGAAAGACATAGACATAGATATGAATTTAACGATGTTTTTTCAAAACAGTTCGAGGAAAAGGGAATGATTATAAGCGCAAGATCCGTAATAGAAAACCTTGCGGAAATAATAGAAATTCCAAAAACCGAGCATCCGTTTTATTTCGGTACGCAGGGTCATCCGGAGTATAAAAGCAGGCCTTTATCACCCCACCCTATTTTTATCGAATTTATAAAGGCCGCGGCGGAAAACTAAACGATTGTCAAGCTCCGAATTTTAAGATATAATATGCTTTATGTTAAATACGGTTAATTTTGTTCCCGGTGATATTATAAGAGTTCACCAAAAAATAAAAGAAGGCGAAAAAACGCGAATTCAGGTTTTTGAAGGTGTAGTTTTAAAAATTAAAGGAAGAACCGGAAATAAAACTTTTACGGTCAGAAAAAATGTAGGAACTGTGGCCGTCGAGAGAATATTTCCCGTTAATACTCCTAATATAGATAAGGTTGAAGTTAAGGGCCATCTTAAAGAAAAAACAAGAAGGGCGAAATTATATTTCCTTCGGGAAAAAAAGAACAACTAATTTTCACTAAATGAGGATTTCTAATCCTACTGCCAAAAAAGGAGAGGATCTCGCCGCCAAATATCTTCAAAACCACGGTTACAAAATCATTGAGAGAAACTTCAGAAAAGGTTATGGAGAAATAGATATTATTTGCTTAAAAGATAATACTTTGATTTTTGTTGAGGTAAAGACAAGAACTACAGAAGCTTTTGGGGGAGTAAGGGAATCAATATCCGGATTTAAAATCCGAAAACTGATTCAAACTGCGCAGTTCTATAAAATGATCCACTCAAATCTTCCGGAACTGCTTCGCATAGATGCAATATTAATAGACCTAAACGGAATAAATAAAGTTGAAAATATGGAACACATAGAGAACATCAGTCAATTTTAAGGTGGCGGATTTGGTCCCGGAGGATTGTTGCAGTTTCAAAATCAAGCTCCTTTGCGGCTTTTCGCATTTCCTTGCCCAGGTTTTTTATAAGTTTTTCGCGTTCATCGGGAAGTATCACTTCTTTTTTACTCAGCGTTAAAAGAAAATTCATCTCTTCTTTCTCTTTTTGTTCTTGTATAAGTTTTGCACGGACCGATTTTTCTATCCCTTTTGGAGTTATGTGGTGCTTTTTGTTGTAAGTTATTTGGATTTCTCTTCTTCTTTCCACTTCTTTTATTGCAGCGTCCATAGAGCCGGTTACGCTGTTTGCATACATGATTACTTCCGCTTCAAGGTGTCTGGCTGCTCTTCCCATAGTCTGGATCAAAGACGTTTTGCTTCTTAAAAATCCTTCTTTGTCTGCATCTAAAATCGCAACCAAAGAAACTTCCGGCAGGTCAAGCCCTTCTCTTAAAAGGTTTATTCCCACAAGAACATCATATTCACCAAGCCTTAATCTATCCAAAACATCCTGTCTTTCCAGAGTTTCAACATCGGAGTGTAAATAAGAAACTTTAATGTCCCTTTCTTCAAGATAGGAAGATAAATCTTCTGCCATTCTTTTTGTTAAAGTGGTGACTAAAACTCTTTGTTTTTTCTTAACCCTTTTTTGGATTTCGCTTATTAAATCTTCTATCTGTCCTTTTGTAGGTTTAATTGTGATTTTCGGGTCAACAAGACCGGTGGGTCTTATAAGCTGTTCTATAATACTGTCCGATTCTTTTGCAAGAGAAAGTTCATAATCGTCCGGTGTTGCGCTGACATAGACATTCTGGTTTATTCTTTGCATAAATTCTTTGTATTTTAACGGTCTGTTGTCCAAAGCCGATGGGAGTCTAAAACCATATTCAATTAGAGTTTCCTTTCTTGATCTGTCTCCGTTGTACATTCCTCTGATTTGGGGAACCGTAATATGTGATTCATCTATTACCGTAAGAAAATCAGGGGAACATTCCCGGAAGAAGTTTAATAAGGTATAGGGGGGCTCTCCCGGTTTTCTCCCGTCAAAATACCTGGAATAATTTTCTATTCCGTTGACATATCCTAATTCCTGGATCATTTCCAAATCGTAATTGGTTCTCTGGGAAAGCCTATGCGCCTCAAGTATTTTTCCTTTTTTGTTAAGTTCAAATACCCTTTTTTCCATGTCTTCCCTGATTTTAGGAAAAACGTCTTTGTATGTGTCCGGATTGGTCATATAATGCTTTGCCGGATAAATTATTGTTGCGTCAATTGCTCCTGATATATTTCCCGTCAGAGGGTCAAATTCGTAGATATTTTTTATCAAATTATTGCTTAGTTCAATTCTGACCCCGTTATCCAGGTATGCCGGAAATAAGTCTATATCTTCTCCTCTTACTCTAAATGTTCCACGTTTAAATCCGTAGTCATTTCTTTCGTACTGGAGGTCGGAAAGTCTTAACAAAATACTTTTCTGGTCAATTTTAACTCCCTTTTTTATTTCCATAACAAATTTTCCGTATTCCATAGGGGAGCCAAGGTTATAAATGCAGGATACGGAAGCAACTACGATTACGTCTTTTCTTGTCAAAAGGTTTGTTGTTGCAGAGAGCCTTAGCTTATCTATTTCTTCGTTAATTTCAACCTCTTTTTCAATATAAGTGTCGCTGTGGGGAATATAAGCCTCAGGCTGATAATAATCGTAATAAGATACAAAGTAACAAACAGCATTGTCCGGAAAAAAATCCCTAAACTCCTGATAAAGCTGTCCCGCCAGGGTTTTATTGTGTGAAATTACAAGGGTGGGTTTTTGTATATTCTGTATGACGTTTGCCATTGTAAACGTTTTTCCGCTGCCGGTTACGCCAAGCAATACCTGGTGTTTATTATTTTTTTCGATGCTTTGCGTGAGCTTATCAATAGCCTGGGGCTGATCACCGGTAGGTTTGAAATCCGATTTAAGTTTAAATTTCATAGGTAAACTATTTTAACACAGAATTCTAATATTGAACCAGTTTGTATTATATTGTTTTCTTGACAAAGTTCCACTTTTTTTCGTATAAAATATACATACGGATAAATAATTGATTTTTCTAAAAATATTATGCCGGGAGTTTTATACAAAAAAGAAAGAGAAGTTCTGGAGTTTTTAGCCCAATTCCAAAGACAATACGGGTATTCTCCAACTTTGGCGGAAATAGCAAAAGCTACGGGACATAAAAGCAACTCAACTGTCCATACGCTAATTCGTTCGCTTGTTGAAAAAGGATATGTGCAAAAAGTTGACGGAAATACCAGAGTGCTTAAAATAATAGATGAAAAAGTAACAATGTCAATGTTGGGAAGCGAGCCGGCAATTGAACTTCCCTTAATGGGGTTTATAGCTGCCGGCCGGCCCTTAGAGCCTCACACCGACCCTAATGCTTCCGTTTTCGTAGCAGCTAATATGATTTCGGGGGGAAAAACCGCGTATGCATTACAGGTAAAGGGTAATTCAATGATTGAGGAAGGAATTTTTGACGGAGACTATGTTGTTATAGAAAGGGTAAATGTTGCCGATAACGGAGATATTGTTGTTGCTATTGTGGACGACAATCTGGCGACATTAAAAAAATTCTACAAAGAAGACGGAAGAGTTGTTTTAAGGCCCGCAAATTCGGAAATGGACCCTATTTACCCTAATTCTTTGTTAATACAGGGAAAAGTTGTCGGTTTAGTCCGAAGGTTCCAGTAGTTTATTTCCTTTTGAATCTAATAATCTTAAGCTTATAATTTATATAAAAGAGAAGTCCTAGAATCAATAAAACCGCTATTACAACTTCAAACTTCCTAAAGTATCCTCCCAAAACATCCCATCTGCTGCCAAGATAAAACCCGATTGAAGAAACTACAGTTACGTAAACCAGTGCTCCCAAGAGGTTTGCCATTAAGAATTTAATGAATTTGATTTGGGTTATTCCTGCCGCTACGGAAACAAATGATTTAACTCCGGGAGTCATTTTTCCAACAAAAACAAACGGCGCACCGTATTTTTTAACCCATCCGGTAGCTTTTGTATAATCATGCTCCGTAAGAAGAATAAGCTTCCCGTATTTTTTTATAAGGTTTAAAAGAAGCGTCTCTTCAAGAAAGTAACCGACAGAATATCCGATTATTGAACCAACCGAATCGCCTAATATGCCTATAATTATTACAAGGGTTAATGACAGAAACCCCTGGCTTGATAAAAAGCCCGCAAAAGGAAGTGTAACTTCGGAGGGAAACGGTATAGCAGCGGCGTTTAAAACCATAAGGAAGAAAACACCGAAATAGCCTGAAGATTGGATTAGATGTATAATAAGACCGGTTAATTGTCCTAACATAATAAGCTTATGGGCACTTTGTATATTGTAGCAACACCAATCGGAAATTTACAAGATATATCTTTACGGGCAATAGACACGCTTTGCTTAGTTGATTTTATTCTATGTGAGGATACAAGAAAAACATCTGTTCTTATTAAACATATTCAAAAGCAATTTCCAAATGTAAAAATAAAAGCAAGGCTAATATCTTTTTACGAAGAAAATGAAATGCAGAGACTTCCGGAAATATTACAGATGTTAAATAAAGATTTTAATTTTGCTTTAGTATCGGATGCCGGTACTCCTACAATTTCCGATCCGGGGTTCAAGCTGGTGAGGGACAGTATGCTTCTGGGAATAAAAATAGTTTCAATTCCGGGAGCATCTTCAGTTATATCTGCCCTTGTGAGTTCCGGGTTGCCTACCGATAAGTTTATGTTTCTTGGATTTCTACCAAAAAAATCCGGACACAGAAAGGATTTATTGGAAAATGTTAAAAAGACCTTGCAAATTGTTAAACAAACAGTAATTTTTTTTGAGTCTCCGTTTAGGCTTGTTGAAACCTTGAAAGAATTAACTGATATTTTCGGAGACATTGATGTTGTTACCGCCAGAGAGTTAACCAAGCTTTATGAGGAAGTAAGAAAAGAAAAGTTGTCGGAAAGTATAAAACATTACGAAAAAACAAATCCAAAAGGAGAGTTTGTTGTTCTTTTTAACCCAGAGATTTGATTTCTCTTTCTATTTCCAGAAGCCTGTTATATTTTGCAACTCTTTCCCCTCTAACAGGCGAACCGAATTTTATGTAATCGGCAGATACCGCTACGGCAAAATCCGCAATAAAATCATCATTGGTTTCTCCGCTCCTATGGGAAACTATAATTTTAAGCCCGGATTGTCTGGCTATTTCTACAACAGCCAATGATTCTATAACGGTTCCAATTTGGTTAGGCTTAATTATTATTCCGGTAATTGCTTTTTTATCCAAAGCCATTTGGAGCCTGTAGGGATTTGTTGCGGTTAAATCATCTCCGACAACCAAAGTTTGCTGGGAAAGGGCAGTATAAATATTTGACCAGCCGTTCCAATCGTCTTCTGCAAGAGGATCTTCCAGGTAAAGAAGATGGAATTCCTTATTAATCTCCTCATAAAAAGATATCATGTCACTGCTTGAAAGGGGCATTGTCCTGTCTTTTATACGGTATCTGCCGTCGTTGAAAAAACCTGTTGCTGCGGCATCAAGGCCTAAGAAAACATCAAAACCGAATCGGAAAGATGTTGTTTCGATAGACTGTTTTAAAAGATTTAAACCGTCTTTGTTATTTGCAAGTTTTGGGGCAAATCCGCCCTCGTCTCCTATTAAAGTAGTAAAGTTATTTTGTTCCAGCGTTTTTTTTAAAGACCCGTATAATACTAAAGCCATATTTAAAGATTCGCTGTATGTTTTGGAAGAGGCGGGAATTATCATAAACTCCTGAAAATTTACATTTTCCCCGGCGTGTTTTCCGCCGTTTAATATATTAAAAGCAGGAGTGGGAATCTTCATGGGAACGTTCTCTTTCTTTATGAATTCCCTAAGATACAGAAATGTGGGAAGAAGAGAGCTTTTCGCGGCTGCTTTTGCCGTTGCCATGGAAACTGCCAGTATTGCGTTTGCACCCAGCCTTCCTTTATTTTGGGTGCCGTCCATCTCAATCATTTTTTTATCTATTTCCGGCTGTTTTGTTGCTTCCATTCCCAAAAGCGCGGGAGCGATAGTATCCTGAATGTTGGATACAGCCTTTAAGACTCCATATCCCTGAAAGTGCTTTTCGTCGTGGTCTCTTATTTCACTTGCTTCATAATTTCCGATAGAAGTTCCGCTGGGAGTTGAGGCTGTTCCGGATTTTCCGTCGCTTAGAGTAACTGTTGCCTCTACTGCCGGCATTCCTTTTGCATTAAGTATTTCTCTTGCAGTTATTTGCTTTATCTTAGCCATATTAACTTAGTATTTTTTTCTCTGCAGCGGCAATAATTTTTCTGGTATTATCAACGGCATCCGGAGAAATGGAAACACTCGTTGCACCCCATTTGACCAAATTTTCAATTAGGGAGGGATAGGTTGAAGCAGCCTGTCCGCAAATGGATGCTGTTATTCCATGTTTGTGGGCAGTTTTTATAACATGTTCAAATGCCCACATTACGGAAGGATTGAGTTCGTTAAATTCCGGAGCGACTTCGTCGTTATCCCTGTCGGTCCCAAGAAGAAGCATTGTTAAATCATTTGAGCCTATGGAAATTCCGTCGATACCCACATTTATAAAATCGTCCAATAGAATAACGTTAGAAGGAATTTCCACCATCATCCATACTTTAAAAGTAGGGGAGCGCACAAGTCCTGAAATATTTATTATTTTTTTTACCTCTTCGAGTTCTTTTACGGTGCGGACAAAAGGAAGCATTACCCATAAGTTTTTAAACCCTTTTTTGTTTCTTACTAATTTAATAGCTTCAAGTTCGAGCTCAAAAACTTCAGAGTCGTGGATATAGCGGTAAACACCTCTATAGCCAAGCATAGGATTTGGTTCTTCCGGCTCAAACGCACTGCCTCCTATAAGGGCCCTGTATTCGTTTGTTTTAAAATCGGAGGTTCTGTAAACCACAGGTCTCGGACTGAACGGTTTGCAAAACATTTCAATATCGTTTGCAAGTTTTTCTATAAAGACATGCTTTTTGCCTTCCCTTATAAGTTTTTTGGGGTGGACTCCAATTCCCGCCATCATAAATTCCGCCCTTAGAAGGCCTACTCCGTCCACGTTTTCTTTTGAGATTTTTTCCGCTAATTCGGGTTCCGCCAGGTTAACATAGACTTTTGTAGCTGTTTTTATAAAATCTTCCGGATTAATAACGTTGGTATTTATATTTGAAGTTAAATGGCCCCCCTTATATATTTCTCCCTTAGTTCCGTTTACGGTAACAACTTCACCTGTTTTTAGCACTTTTGTAGCCCTTTCCGTTCCGACTACGGCAGGAATTCCGAGTTCCCTGGAAACTATAGCTGCATGGGATGTTCTTCCGCCGCTGTTTGTTACTATTGCAACCGCTTTTTTCATAGCCGGAACATAATCCGGATTAGTTTGGGGTGCGACAAGGACTTCTCCGGGTAGTACTTTTCCTATTTCTTTTGCGCTTTCTATTACTCTAACAGGACCGGCTGCTATTCCGGGACTTGCGGGGTCGCCTTTTAATATAGGGGTTCTTAATGTGTTTTCAATTTCAAGAGTATCCTTTTTTGACTGTTTTTTCTCGTTAGTAGTGGTAACGGCTCTGGTCTGGACAAGATATACCTTGTCTTTCTCTATTGCCCATTCACTGTCTTGGGGAAAATAATAATGTTTTTCCAGCTTTAACCCTAGGCGTGCCAAAGCAACAATTTCTTTGTCGGAAATTTTCTGTTTTTTACCCTGAGACTGCGACAATTTAACTTCTTTATTTTTTGCTCCGACCTTTTTAAGCATCTTTTTCTGCAAAGCGGTGCTTTTTACCGTAATCGATAGATCATTTTTTAATACTTCATAATGGTCCGGGTTTTCAATTCCTCCGACAATAAGCTCCCCCAGGCCGAAAATTGCTTCTATTATAATTTTAGATTTGTCATTTGTTACCGGGTCTATCGTAAACATTATTCCCGATTTTTCCGATTCGACCATTTTTTGCACAACCAATGCTATGCCTACCCTTAAATGGTCGTAATGCTGCTGGTGTCTGTAGAAAAGCGCTCTCGCATCAAAAAGAGAAGCATATCCTTCTTTTATTTTTTCCAAAAGTACCGCTTCCCCTTTTACGTTAAGGTATGTTTCCTGCTGTCCGGCAAAAGAGGCGTTAGCCAAATCTTCTGCTGTTGCCGAAGACCTTACCGCTACCAAGGCATCCTCAAAAGCATTACCTAGCTTACTGTAGGCCCCGAAGACTTCGCTTACTATTTCATCTGATAATTTACCCTCCAATATAGTTTTTTTTATGTGCTGCGAAACCTGCGTAAGCGAATCAGGCCTTTCAAAGTTGGCAGTTTCAAGAAGGTGTTTAATCTTAACGGCTAAGTTATTATCTTTTATAAATTTGTAGTAAGCATTCGAAGTTACTATGAAACCGTTGGGGACAGGGAAACCGGCTTGGGTAATTTCACCTAAATTTGCGCCTTTTCCGCCTACCAGTGCAACGTCTTCTTTATCAACCTCGTTAAACCACGCTACAAACTTAGATTTGGCAGTCATAATATTATTATTGAGATATTTCAGCCTTTTTGCAAGGGGACCGCTTATTTTTTAAGCTGTTCTTTAAAATAATCTACCCATGGAATAAGGCTGGGGTTTTCTTCATAGAGCAATGAAAGATATAAAGATAAAAATGCTCCGAAAGATAACACATTAAGTACCTGGCCGATTTTTGAATCTCCTTTTGCATTAAACTCAAGGATATTTAATCCGTTTTTTTGAATTACGTCTTTTGTAAGAATAGCTCGCTTTTTAATTTTGTCGGAATACAGGCCGGAATTTAAAAATAAAGCTACAATGTCTTTAGTCGGATACTTAAGGCCTTCCATTAAATGATGGTTTAATTCGGGTAAAACCGCAAAATCAGAGAAACTTTTTGCAGTTTCATTTAATTGGTTTCTTGCAATATGAGCATTTCCTTCCAAAAACTCCGCGGCTATAAGAAGCGGAATTTTGTTTTGGAGTAAAGGGGCAAGTTTTTTTGCTTCATCTTTTACGTTTTCGATGCCCGTTTTTAAAAGATTTATTGCATCCAAAACTTCAGTTTCTTCCAACTTTATAAGTCCCATTTCGTTAAATACCGCAAGGGTTCCGAAAACAATATAACCGGTTCCAAGCCTCGGTTGCCCGGAAGGATTAAATTTTGCAAGGAATGTATAGTTCGGATAATTGCCGTTTCTTAAAAATTCTCCCAGGTTTCCTCCGCTTGTCAGCCCCGCAATAGCGCAGTTTTTCTGGATAGCTTCTCTTGAGCAGGAAAGTGTTTCTTCGGTTGTCCCCGAATAGCTCGTTAAAAATACCAGGGTAGAAGAATCCGCAAATGCCGGTAAATGATAATCGTTTACAACAAAAACGGGTGCTTTTAATGAATCCTGGAAAAGGGATTTTAATACATGCCCTCCGTAAGAAGAACCGCCCATTCCGCAAATAACAATATTTTTCGGTTCAACTTTAGGCAGATTGAGTTTTTTTATATCTTCCCAAACCTGTTCACACTGCTGGGCAAGCATTTCGGTTGAGCCATAAACATTTTTAGGGTCCAGTTTTTTTATTTCATCCAGGTTATTTAAGTCTGTCATTTTTTTAAAGCCTCAATTTTATCTATAAGCTCTTCTTTACGGCCTTCCATTTCTTCTTTATTGTAACCCTCCACGTTTAACCGTAAAAGTGGTTCTGTATTTGATGTCCTTACGCTGAATCTCCAGGTAGGGTAGGAAATTGCTATGCCGTCTAACTCCGATAATTCCCCGTCTTTATAGTCGTTTTTAATAGATTCTATAATTTCCGGCGCGTTTGTTACTTTATAATTAATTTCCCCCGATTCAAAACTTTTTTGAAGCTCTTTTACTATTTCGGAAAAGGCTTTGTTTTCTTCTGTAAGAACTTTAAGTACGGCTAGTATTATTGCAACCGAGCTTTCGGCATTTCCGGTTGACTGAAGATAATAATGTCCGGATGATTCGCCTGCAAAAATTCCGCCGGTTTTTTCGAGTTCCTCTGTAATAAAAGCATGCCCCACTTTTGTTATAACCGGTACTCCTCCTAATTCTTCAACAATTTTTTTTGGGGTCAGAATATACCGAATGTCAAAAAGTATTTTGCTTCCTTTGTATTCTTTTAATAATTCTCTTGCGACAAGGGATGTAATTATGGTGGGAGGAACCACTTGGCCTTTTTCGTCTATGAAAAATATTCTGTCTCCGTCTCCATCGGGGGCAAGGCCCAAATCGGCTTTTTCCTCAATTACTCTTTTTTGCAAATCAACAAGGTTTTCTGCTTCCAAGGGATTTGGCGCATGGACAGGAAACGTACCGTCCAGCTCAAAATTCATTCTTATAAGTTCAGCAGGATATTTTTTAAATAAAGCATCTATAAAAGTTCCTCCCATTGCATTTGCAGGGTCTGCCACTATCTTGAACCTTTTTATATCCGGGCTGCCCAATACTTTTGAGGCGTTTTCCACCTCGTCTTCCATAATATTGTCTTTTACCGTTATTGTCCCCTTTTTATCAGCGGGAAGATCTATTCCTGAAACCGCATAATTTTTGACGTCTTCCATTCCCGTTGCTTTGCCTATTTTGATTAAGCCTTTGGGTCCGTATAAAACAAATTTGGCTCCGTTATATTCCTTGGGATTGTGAGATGCGGTTATTTGAATTCCGGCGTCGTATTTGTAATTATAAATTGCAAAATAAAAAGTAGGTGTGGAAAGCATTCCCATATCTATTACGTTTGCTCCCAAGGAAACTAGCGTTTCCATGGCTATCTTATAAAAGATAGGGGAAGATATTCTCATGTCTCTTGCCAGTCCAACCGTGAACCCCGGTTTCTCAATTTTAGTAGTAAAAAATTTGTAAATGGCTTTGATAATTTCTGCTATATTTTCTTCGTTAATTTGTTGGGGATAGATTCCTCTGATATCGTATGATTTGAAAATTGAAGGGTCGATGTTCATTCCTTAATCTTATAAACCGAGGAGAAAAAAGTCAATGGCCTGGGGAAGCGATAGCGCAAGTTTTCCCGATTTTTGCCCGGAGTCAATCTCATAAAGCTTTTTATAGCTCTCTTTTAATTTACTATATCCAAAAACAGATGCCTGGCTTTTTAATTTGCCGGTTTGCCATGGAGCCATGCGTTTTACTTCGTCAATGTTTTGAGGTGAATTTAGATCGGATATTGCCAGAAGAAGCCTGAATTGTCTTATTATCATATAGAAAATAAGCTCCGCTTCCATTTCATTTAGAAGATTATGGAATAATTTTATTGAGTTTTGGTTTGAAGGTTTAATACTATCAAGAAATGTAAATAAATTTTGAGGAACTTTGAATAGCTTTAAAACAGGGTTTTTAAAAGTATTTATGTTTGATTTTGAAACCTCTCCGTTCTCCCAGAAAAATATTTTTGCGTCCTTGCTATTTTCAAGGTATTCAATAATTTTTTTAAAATCCGGGTTTGCCTTTTTGGCAAAAAATAAATTTTCAATAAAAATTTCTTTTTCTTCGTTAAATAGAGAACCGCCTTCGAGGCTTTGCATTAAATCGGAAAGGCTAAGTTTGCTTCCTTCAAAGACAACAGGGTTTGCGGATTTTTGTCTTTCGTTAAGATAATAATTTCTGGATGCCGTCAAATCGTCTCCATGAATTAGAGTAATCATAGCTATTTTTGGGTTATATTTTTATATTCCCTAAATAATTTTATCACTTCGTTTTCGAGTTTTCTGTTTCTCCCCCGGTGGGGAAGAAGTGCACCGGAAAAATTCTTGGGTATATGTAATAGCTCATGTATCAGCACTTGTTTTTTCCTGTCCTCGTCCAAATTATCATAATATTTTGATAGGACTTCAATTACATATGAAGGTTCCAGGTTAAGTGCCGACTGAAAAATTTTGGGGAACGTCCAAATTCTGGCATAGGAGCGCGATTTAGAACCATAGGTTCTGTAACAAAAAATTCTTTTTGGGTCTATATAATCTAACCCTAGGATTTTTATTATTTGTACTATTTCTTTTTTAACTTCCTGAGCTTTTTCCCATTCCAGTTTTTGAGTTTTTGAATTCGCCATCTTATTGGTTGTTTGAAATTTGAAATTTGCAGTATTTGTAGTATTTTATCATGTGTGTTTATCGGCAACGTAAGAAGCCCCGTAGGCATCAGGTTTTGTTTTTGCGACAAAACCGTTTCCCGTTACCATTCCGACAACTTCTTTTATCATATCTCTGGTATCCCCATGTTCGCCTACGTCTACATGAATTTCCAGGTTATAATTAGGAGAGTGTCCGTTTAGGCCTTTCCTTAGAAGAGGGACAAAAGATGTTGCAAAGTTAAGCGAAGTTAATGTTTCCGCGTAAATTTTGTCACGTAACGTATGGATATTATCTATGTCCTTTCTTATCCAAAAATATTTGCCTCCAAAACCTTTCCTGTGAATAAGTATTGCTGTTACAACGTTTATTGTTTTTCCGTCGGACTTGACCCTCTTTATGCCGTTTTTTTCATGCGAATCGGTGCCTATTACAAGACTGTACTGCGCATTCGGATCTTCTTCCAGAAATTGTTTTATAAGAATAATTATTTCTTCAATTTTAAGGGTTCCGTGCGTTATGCTCTGAAAAGATTGCTTATTAAGTTCGATACTTTCCATACATGTTTAAGCCTATACGGTGAAGTCCCATGCTTTTTTGCCGGAAAAGGAGACAGGGTGAAATTATACCACAAAAATCAAATATTTAGAAGCCATTTGACAAAAATTACGGTTGCCCGGGAAACAGTAGCTGTGTAATTTCTTTTGGCATTATTGTCAAAACTTTTTGTAGGCAAAACCGGTTTTATAAAGTCTTGGGCAGAGGCTAAGGGATAATTGTTAATGTCCGGTTGTCCTTTTGGCTTTGGCAGCTTTTGCAGAGTAAGGTATTTTTGTGATTTATCCGAAGAACCATTAATAAACGAAAATTGCTCAAATGGCCCGGCGCCTGCGGTTAACAGAAAGGGTGTTACCGCAATAACGTCTTTATCGTTCCATATAGAGTTAAATGATTCTTTATAGTATATGGCCTGTACAGATTCGGGAATTTGGTTGTCGGTCCATCCGGTCTCTGTAATAAATACCGGGAGATTTTTATTTCCGAGATAAGAAGCAAGGTTTTCTTCATACTTAAAACTTGAAACACCCTCATATCCGTAAGACAAAGGCGGTTGGGAAAAGCCGGGATTTGGATATGAATGGCTTGCAATCCCATCTATTTCTCCAAATATTCCGGGGACCGCAGCGTCCATTTGTCTCATAAAAGTGTATTCATTTATCGATTGTCCGGAAACATTATCGGATGCATTATCCAATCCTGCAGAAAGAATAAAAAAATCATCACTTCTTTCTTTAAACGCATGAACTGCGTAATCTAGAATTCCGGCGTATTCAGACGCATTTGGAGCTCCTCCCCATTCATCCCCTCTGTTTGGCTCGTTATAGACGATTACATACCTGTTTTTGGTAGGCCAGTTAAGAGAATTAAGAAAATTAGCAAAATCCAAAACGTTATAGTCGTTTGGTTTTTCCCAGGATGACTGGTTAAAATAGTCTCCGTTTGTGGCAAGCCTGATGATCGGTATTAAATGAAATTTACGGCAGTCGTCCATAAAACTTTGCCATTTTTGAATGTTTAGATCCGTTGACTGAATGGGTATGGTGATATAGCCCCAGTCTCCGCCTGATGAGTTTACTAATTTTGCGGCGTCCTGAAGTTCGCTTGGAAACAGTATATGAATTCCGACTATGTTATTTGGTTTCGAGCTTGGGTCATAAATAGCCTGTGCTTTAGGGGAAATTAATGAATAAGCTAAGACAGCAAAAAAAAGCATCAGGATAATCTTAATAAAGGATTTCATAAAGAGGACTTAATTGTACATCAACACGAAGCTGATTTCTACCTTACAGCAGACCTGATGTTAATGTGTTTGAGATTTACAGACCAGTCGATTCCAACTATACCCTGCCAGTCTCCGTTAATCCAGGGAAGATCAAGGAAGAGGTCTTTTGTCATTGGGTCTTTTTGTAATCCCGCAGGTAATATTTTTTCCAATAAACCGTGGTTTATGGATACGGGAGCTTTCGCGGTTTGTGCAGTTGTATCCGATGTAAAGAAAATTTCTATAGTTTTTTGTCCTGTTCTATACATTTCTCTGGGGTTCAATTCGGAACTTCTTTTTGTTGCAGGTGTTGCACCTGTTTCTCCAGCGCTTATAAATATTACATCTCCTGAATTCCGGTTGTATTTAACTGTCATCTCATTCTTTCCTATTTTTGCGGAAATAGATAAAGAATTTTGATGCCGGTCGGTAGAAATTTCAAAAAAGTCTCCTTCGTTTTTACCTAGTAATCTGAAATGCTCAAAAGTTGAGGGAAACTTTCCATTTGAATTAAAAACGATTTCTGCTTCTAAAGCTTTGTCTGCGCTTTCCGGGGAACTGGGAATTTCTCTGTAATATTGTCTGATTGTACGGCAATTGGGGTCGGAGCTGTCCGGCTGGCGGGCTACAAACAAGCGTTCCGGGATTATTGTAAGCCGTTCTTTTGCATTGCCAAATGGCCTTTGGCTTAACACAAATTCGGTAAATGGGTCGTGTGTGGGAAATTCCTGTTCTGCCATAAGCGGATTATAGCATGTTCTTTAAAATAGCCGCAAAAAAACCCCTTGCGGGGCGGAGTCGGTATCCCCGACGAGCCCGCTTGCAAACCAAAGGTTTGACAAGGGAGGCATGAGCAGTGTCAGCAGACACTGTGAATACATTTTAAAAAGACCCCGCAAGCAAAGTGAATTCTGAATAATTTGATGATTGGAAGCAAATGACTGCATTTTAGCCGCAAAAAAACCCCTTGCGGGGTCTTTTCGGGGTGACATATTGCTATGTCTCCTGCCTTTTGAAACTTACGTTTCTGAGGTATGAGCATTATATGCCTCAAAGCTACCTTTGTCAACTAGGACTTTTTGTATCAGAGAATAGCAAAATTACAATATTACATTTTACATAGTATAATTATCGTAGTTTGAAGAAAACTATATTCAAAAAACAAACGATTTTATCTTTTTTACTGATTGCTGCCGGAATAGTTTCTGTATTTTGGCAATTTTTCTTGAAGGGATTGTTTCTTTTCTCCGGCAATTATTTATTGGCGTGGTTTGAACCCTATAAAACAGAAAATTTTTCCGGAAATTTTATATCTTTAGCACACAAACCGATAGCGGAAGATACTTTCAAATCAATTTACCCTTTTAAAATTTTAGCTATTGATCTTATAAAAAATTTTCGGTTACCGCTTTGGAATCCATATAACGGAAGCGGTATGCCTCTTCTTGCAGCAATTAATCCGGGATATTTTGATCCTTTTAATATTTTGTATTTTATATTTCCAAACTATTTTGCCTGGACGTTAATAATTATATTAGAAACTATATTGATAGGAATTTTTACTCTTTTTTATGCTAGGAGCTTAGGTTTGGGCAACAGAGCATCCATTTTGACAGCGGTAGTTTTTACTTTATCGGGAGCTGTTGTAACTAGAATTATATACTCGGAATTTGCCCTTGGGATAGCTATGTTGCCGCTATCTTTGTATTTATTGGAAAAATATCAGGAAGAATTTCAAGCGAAATATCTTTTTATCTTATCTCTTGCCGCAGGTGTTCTTCTTTTATCGACGCACTTTCAATATTCAATTTATATTTTATTTTTTGTTTGTATTTATTGGGTATTAAGAACTAAAAATAAAATGTCAGTTAAAGGTATAAAAAAAATTGTCACGCCCTTATTGTTTATCATTTTGGGTTTAGGTTTTGCGTCTGTTCAGTTAGTTCCTGCAATCGAACTTTTTAAATATGCAAACTTAAACCCTCAGTCTTCGTCTTTTATTTTTAATACAGCACTTATTCCGTTAAAGAATGTTATAACCCTTTTAGTTCCAAATTATTATGGCAGTCCGTCTACGTATAATTATTGGGGAACAGGAGATTATATAGAAACAGCAATGTACATAGGAATCATTCCTTCATTTTTTGCTTTTTTATCTCTATTTAAAATTAAAGAAATTAAATATGCATTTTTTATAAAGTTTTATTTTTTTATCCTGTTATTTACTTTACTAATCTGTCTTAATCTTCCCTTTGTGACCTGGCTTTATGTTTTGAATATTCCTCTTTTGTCGGTAGGTGTTCCAACAAGAATCTTTTTTATAACAACGTTCTCCCTGGCAATGCTTTCCGGGTTTGGGTACAAATATTGGATAGAGTTATCAAGTCCAAAAAAACACCTGCTCATACCCATTCTCATATTCAGTTTTTTTATCGGGTTAATTTTTATAATTACAGTTTTAAATTTGAATTCAAACTGTCCTGAGCTAATGAAAAATTGTCGCGTAACTTCTATAAGAAATACGATTATAGAGTTGGTGGGGTTTGCTGCAGCGCTTTTTTTAATAATTGTTTATTGCTTTTTAAAATTAAATAAGAAAAAAGGAGGTTATGCTGCTTCTTTTATTGTTATCTTAATAGTTTACTTGTTGGGGTTTTATAATAGCTATAAGTTTTTGCCGTTTTCTCCTAAAGAAACATTTTTCCCAGAAAATAACGTTATTAATTCTATAAAACAGGTGGCCGGAAATACGCGCATACTTGGAATAGGTAAAGCTAATATATTGCCGGATTTTGCCACATATTTTCATTTTTATGACCCTCAATACGTAAACCCTCTTTATATAAAGCGTTACGGAGAGCTTGTTAATTTTGCTAACACCGGGGTTTTTCCTCCGCCCTTATTAAGAAGCGACGTAGATATTAAAGCGGACGCTACTCTAAGTGCAGCTTTAGAATTTCAGCGGGACAGGTTAATGTCCATTTTAAATATTAATTATCTTATTTATAAAAAGGATGAAATCCCTGCGGATTATAAAAATAATGCGGTTGTATGGGAAAATGATAAATGGTATATAATTCAACGCCCGAAAAGGCTTCCGCGGGCTTATTTTGTCAATAATATAAAGGTTATAGAAAAAGATAAAAATGAACTCAAAATGCTTTTCAGCCCATCTTTTGATCCTGCTACAACCGCCGTTGTGGAACAAAATTTTTCCGGATTGGCTCAAATTAATGGAGTAGAAAATCCGGGTAAAGCTGTAATAAAAAAATACAGTGAAAACAATGTGCTAATAGAAACAAGCTCTTCGCATAATAGTTTTCTTGTATTATCAGATAATTATTATCCGGGTTGGAAAGTTTTTATAGATAAAAAAGAGGTCTCGGTATATAGAACAAATTATACGCTGCGCGGAATTGTAGTGCCTTCCGGAAAACATCTTGTATATTTTTCATACGACCCGCTTTCTTTTAAAGTAGGCTTATTGCTTTCATTTTTGTCCGGAGCTATATTTCTAATATTAATTTTGGGGGCTATGATAAAAAACGTTTTAAGTAAAAAGAAATAATGCAAAAAATGACAGAAGATAAAGTTAGAAAAACAATCAAAGCTTATAAAAAGCTCGCAAAAACTTATGCAAAACAAAACGAAAATAGAGCGCATATATACTCCGAGATTGTAAAATTTACAAAGCTGCTTCCTCAAAACGGAAGCTTACTCGATTTAGGCTGCGGAACTGGGTTTGACAGCAAGGATTTCCAAAAACTAAGACCGGATTTAACTATCCTTGGTATAGACATATCTAAAGAAATGCTTGAAGAATTTGAAAAAATAGCTCCCGGAATAGAACATATACGGGCAGATATGGTTACTTACATATTTCCAAAAAATGTTTTTGACGGAATTTGGATGAATGCGTCTTTTCTTCATATACCAAAAGAAAATGCGGATACGGTAATCAAAAAAGTTGTAGGCGCGCTTAAACCCCAAGGGTTACTCTATATAAGGGTAAAAGAGGGAAGTGGCGAAAAGTTTGTTCCTGCCCAAAATTACGGCCATAAAGACATAGAAAGATTTTTTTCTTTTTATACAAAAGATGAATTAGAAAACTTATTATCAAAATATCCCGTGAAAATTATTGAACTTGGAGAGGGAAAGGTAAAAACAACAAAATGGATTTTTGTAACCGCAATTAAAAACTAAGTACCGTGTAGGGGAGTCGAAGTCACAAGTTCGCTTCGCGCCTCGCGACCCCGCCTCCTTCATTGCATTCAGTCCGGCAGGTTCGACTACTACCTGATATTAAAAAAACTTTCGTAAGTTTATAACTTACAAAAGTTTTCTCAGTACCGTGTAGGGGAGTCGAACCCCTGATTCTCTGGCTGAAAACCAGATGTCCTAGGCCACTAGACGAACACGGCAGGAGTATAATTATAGCTTAAGTTCAAATTTTAGGCAATAATGCTTTATTTATTTGAACCTTTTTCTAACTCCTTCGACAATGTCTCTTGCTGTTCCCTGTCCTCCGAGTCCGAAAGCAATTCCGCCTGCAATGGCTAACATTGCTACAAGACCGGTAAACAAGATTCTGATAAGGTCTGTTGCAACTCCAAGCTGGCTCAGTACTGCAAGAATTACAAAGACATTAACGGACCATCTTGTAATTGTTGCGATTGCTCTAGACGTCTGCGGGTCGATTCCTTTCGTCGAAGCAAGAATTACATCATGTGAAAGCCTTGCAAAAACAAATCCGACCAAAGCTATTACGGCCGCAACAAAAACATTGGGAAGATACAAGAGAAATTCGTTTAGGACCGTAATTATCTGGGGAAGTCCCCAAATATCGGCAGTCGGAATTAAGAAGATTATTATAACAAACCACCTTACTATTTCTGCAAGAAGGTTTGTCCATGTGAATTCTTCTTTTAATTCCGGAACACCGTATTTTTTAAGGAAAGACTCAACTTTCAAAGCTTTAAAAAGCCCGACAATAACCTGTTTTAATACGGTTGCGATGATTATGCCGATAAGAAGAATAATTAGTCCGGCAACGAACTTAGGAATAAAGATAGCAATACCTAACAGGGCATTGTTAAGGGAGGTTGCTACTATTTGGCCTATATTTGGCATCAGTTATTCACCCCCTTCCTTTTTAAAGTTACCTAAGTGTATAAATTTTAGTAAAAAAAAGTCAAGTGACAGAATAGACGGGTATCTTGTAAAGCTAACTTGTGCTTGATATAATTTCAGTGTTCGTAATTTTTGCTCGGGCCGGTAGCTCAGCGGTAGAGCAGGAGCCTTTTAAGCTCTTGGTCGTGGGTTCGAATCCCACCCGGCTCACTCGCGAAAAATCCCACCTTGAGTGGGATTTTTTGTGAGTAAATCTTATGAGGACCGCAGGTGAGAATCTTGTAGCTCATCAGAGCGAAATACTTGATAAAGTACCACCCGGCTCATTGAAAAATCACCGTGGCTTTTGCTAAGACGATTTTTTTATTGAGGACCGAGTTAAATTATTTGGAGGTTAATCTAGATTTTATCTTTTAACCAGGGCTTGCTTTCTTCTCTTCCGGCTTCCGAAACAAGAGCAAATTCTGCTTTTTTCTGGAAATCCTCAATACTTTGTGCTCCCGAGTATGTCATTGCGCTTCTTAAGCCACCCATTAAATCGTTTACAACGTTTTCAACAGGACCCTTAACGGGTACTTGTATGGCAACTCCTTCTGCTGTTCTGAATTCTCCTGTTTCTACGCCATTATCCTTCATATACTCTGCCGAAGCCTGTCCTCTTGCTATCTTAAATCCTTTGACAACTTTACCGGGTGTTTCATCGGTTCCGGCAAATAAGGAGCCTATCATTACCATTCCGGCTCCAGCCGCAATTGCTTTTGCAAAATGTCCGGGACCTTTTATTCCTCCGTCGGCTATTACAGGTATATCTGCCGAGGTAGTTTCAAAAATAGCAGACAATTGGGAAAAACCGGTTCCTGCAACAAGCCTTGTTATACACAATCCTCCGGGGCCTACTCCGACTCTTGCCCAGTCTATATCGTTTTTTTTATATTCTTTGGCCTGTTCATAACTTACAATATTCCCGGCAATTACATATAATCCAAGTTTTTTCTTTATTTCCCGGGCCAATTGTTTAACTTTTCCCATTCCTCCGTGTGCGACGTCAACCAGTATTATTTCGGCACCTTTTTCTTTTAAAAGAGTTGCTTCTTCCATGCCATTTTTAAGACCGACCGCGTAAACGCACGGAACTTTTTCTTGGGAAAAAATTTCGCAGAACGTCAGCCTTTCTTTTATGTCGCCTCTTGGAAGTATTCCGATTGCACCAAGCTGTGCCAACTTTCTTATCATTTTCTCGCCGGATACGGTATCCATAGGAGCGGCAATTATGGGTTTCTCGAGCATATAGGGCCCAAACTTAACAGAAGTATCAACCGATGACCTTGATACCACCGAAGAATTCTGCGGCACAAGAAGTACATCATCGTACGTTAAGGTTGTGGGATTTGCCCAACTTAAATCGGGCCAGGTTTCCTTTTTTCCTAATGCTTTATAAAATACTTTGGACATCGCCGGGGAATTTCTGCGTCCCTTGGAATAGTACATTAACAAAAAGAGATTGTCAATTGCATGCTGTTTTACTGCGTTTATCCGATTGAATATCGACCCGGATTGGTATATAATTTAAGTTCGATTTATGAACCCTATACATTCTTATTTTCTTGCGAGGTTTACATCCTCGCCTCGAAAGGGTGAATCTACGGGGCAAGCAAACTATGGATAAAATAATTATCAAGGGTGCAAGAGAGCACAATCTAAAAAATATCGATATAGAAATTCCCAAAAATAAGCTTGTTGTGTTTACAGGACTATCGGGAAGCGGGAAATCTTCATTGGCATTCGACACGATTTACGCCGAAGGACAAAGACGTTATGTTGAAAGCCTCTCTTCTTATGCAAGGCAGTTCTTGGGTGTAATGAAAAAGCCCGATGTTGATTTAATAGAAGGGTTGTCTCCGGCGATTTCAATTGACCAGAAATCAACATCCCACAATCCAAGATCAACAGTGGGAACGGTAACAGAAATATATGATTATTTAAGGCTTTTATTTGCAAGAATAGGCCATCCTCATTGCCCTGTTTGCGGACGCGAAATCTCGCATATGTCAAAAGAACAAATAACAAATTCGATAATGGAATTACCTCTAAGGCAAAACTCCCAAAAGTTGAAAGTATATATTTTATCCCCGATCGTAAAAGACAGGAAGGGAGAATATACGGAGTTGTTTTCCGATTTAAGAAAAAGAGGATATAAAAAGGTTAGGGTTGACGGAGAAATTTTTTCGTTAAACGAAGAATTTATCCTTATAAAAACAAACAGGCACACAATAGAAGCGGTAATCGACCAGGTAATTTTTGATAAAAAAACAGATAAAGGAAGAGTTTCCGCAGACGTTGAACAGGCGTTAAGGCTTGGCAACGGTGAGTTAATCCTATCCGTAATTAAAGACCCGGGTTTTGATATTCCCGAAAAACCGAAGAAAATGCATGACGAGTTATTCTCGGAAAAATTTGCATGCCCTATAGACGGAATTGCCTTACCGGAGATCGAACCGAGAATTTTTTCTTTTAATACCCCTCACGGCGCCTGTCCTGTTTGTAATGGCTTGGGGACAATTCTGACCGTAGATAGGGACTTAGTATTCAACGATAATCTGACTATAAATGAGGGGGGAATTCTTCCTTATTCGACAACTTTTTCACACGATACCTGGTTTACAAGAACTTTTAGAACATTTGCAAGCGAAAACGGTATTCCTTTAACAACCCGCTTAGGACAAATTTCCGATTCGCAGAAGGAGCTGATTCTTAACGGTACAGGAGATAAAGAATACTACGTAGAGGGGGAAAACAGGTGGGGGAGAGAAACCGCAATACAGGAACCATTTAAGGGAATTCTTTATGATTTAAAGCAGAAGTATCAATCTACGGAATCTATATTTATGAAGGCGCAAATCGAAAAGTTTATGAGATATGAAGTTTGCAGCGGTTGTAACGGAGCAAGGCTAAAAAAAGAAGCATTATCAATAACGATAGACGGCAAATCTATAGTCGAGATTTCAGATATGCCAATATCGGCAGTTTTTAATTTTATAAAAAATATTGAATCGCAGTCTTCTTTACGGGAAAAGGAAATAGGACGAATAATAATAAAGGAAATAAAGCAAAGGTTATTGTTTTTAATCGATGTCGGATTGGATTACCTTACGCTTTCACGGGGAGCGCAAACTCTTGCAGGAGGAGAGGCGCAAAGAATAAGGCTCGCATCTCAAATAGGGAGCGGGTTAACAGGGGTTTTATATGTTTTGGACGAACCTTCGATAGGATTACACCAAAGGGACAATAAAAAATTGATAGATACTCTTAAAAAGCTAAGGGACTTGGGAAACACCGTTTTGGTTGTAGAACACGACCAAGAAACAATGGAGGAATCGGACTATATAGTCGATTTTGGCCCGGGTGCGGGCGAAAAAGGAGGAAATATAATATCCCAGGGTTCTATAGACAAAATAAAAACCGACCCCAAATCTTTAACCGGAGAATATCTCTCCGGGAAGAAGAAAATAAAAATTTTAAATGCAACGGGGCAGAATAACAGTAATAAATCCCTGACAATTATGGGCGCAACAGAGCATAACTTAAAAAATGTAACAATCTCATTTCCGCTAAATAAGTTTGTAGTTGTGACGGGAGTTTCCGGAAGCGGGAAATCAACATTGGTAAACGACATTCTTTATCACGCATTAATGCAGAAAAATAATCCTTTCCATAGGCAAAAACCCGGAAAATACAAGGATATAAGCGGTTTTGAAAATATAAAAAACATATTTCTTATAGACCAGTCTCCTATAGGACGAACTCCAAGAAGTAATCCTGCAACCTATACGGGGGCATTTAATTACATAAGGGATATTTTTGCAAAAACTAAAGACGCGAAAATTAAAGGTTACGGACCGGGACGATTTTCATTTAATGTTAAAGGCGGAAGATGTGAGGCATGCCAGGGAGAAGGAAAAATAAAAATTGAAATGCAGTTTCTGCCCGACGTTTATGTTACATGCGAAGTATGTAACGGACTCCAGTACAATAGCGAGGCTTTAGAAATACTTCTTAACGGAAAAAACATCGCGGAAGTTTTGGCAATGAGCGTTTCAGAGGCTCTGGGTTTTTTCTCATTTGTACCGGGACTTTCGCATAAACTGCAGACATTAAATGATGTCGGCCTGTCTTATATAAAACTTGGCCAGCCAGCTCCTACCCTATCCGGTGGGGAAGCCCAAAGGGTAAAACTGGCGGCAGAATTGTCTAAGCGGGGTTCAAACTCGTTATATCTCTTAGATGAACCGACAACAGGGTTACATTTTGCGGACCTTGAAAAATTATTAAGCGTTTTAAGGAAACTTGTTGATTTGGGGAATACCGTAATAGTAATAGAACATAATTTAGATGTTATTAAAAACGCTGACCATATAATTGATTTGGGCCCCGAAGGAGGGGAAAAAGGCGGCCAGATAGTGGCAACGGGTACACCATGGGAAATAGTTAAAACACCCGCTTCGTACACAGGACAATTCTTAAAAAAAGTTTTAGACCGCTAATCTATTTTTTAATAAACCGATATTGTATACTGGTTTAAATGAAAAGATTTATATTCTTTTTATTATTTTTTTTATCATTAACATTATTTTTTACTAAAAGTGTATTTGCGTC
This sequence comes from bacterium, assembly GCA_021824155.1. GTDB lineage: Bacteria > Patescibacteriota > Microgenomatia > Levybacterales > UBA12049 > JAKALS01. The sequence continues at coordinate 69,690 of JAKALN010000002.1, forward strand.
TTCAAATTTTTCTACAGATTACAATGTAATTTATACGGTCGGTAAAAATTCCGTAACGCACGTAAATTTAAATATAATTGTAACAAACTTATCATCTCAATATTATACCCCCTCTTATGAAATCCAATCAGGGTTTAAAAACATTACTAATTTAAAAGCGTCGGACGAAAACGGAGAACTTTCCCCAAATATAACTGCCAACGATAAAGGGACCAGTATCCAAGTAAGTTTTAACCAAAGAGTTGTGGGAATTGGAAATAAGCACAATTTGAATATTTCTTTTGACACGGATGAGGTTGCCGAAAACCTTAACCACGTTTGGGAAATAAATGTGCCAGGGCTTTCCGAAAAGAGCGACTTTTCCAGTTTTAATGCTACCGTGGTTTATCCAAGTGAACTAGGCAAACCCTCTTACATAAAACCTGCAGTTTATACCCAGAACTATTCCGGAAACCGGTTAACCTTTAATAAAGACCAGCTGGGAACATCCGGAATTTCAATAACATTCGGGTCCTATCAGATTTATTCTTTTGATTTAATTTATCATTTGGAAAATACAAATTTATTTCCCGTAAAAACGGAGATAGCACTTCCTCCGTCAACAAATTATCAGGATGTAATAATAGACAGTATCGGGCCTAAGCCTACAAATGTAATTACAGATGCAGACGGTAATTGGCTTGCGCAGTATTTTCTTTCCCCATCACAGAGGATAAATGTTGAGGTAAAAGGAAAAGCAAAAATATACCTTGTTCCAAAAACAGAGCCTTTATCAAGCTCGGAAATCTCCAACTATATAAAACCTCAACCTTATTGGGAAAGCAATAACTCTAAGATAAAATCACTTGCAAAGGAGCTGAAAACTCCCGATGCAATATATAATTATGTTGTAACACATTTAAATTATGATTTTTCGCGGGTTTCTACAAATGAACCAAGATTAGGAGCTGTAGGGGTCTTGAACTCGCCGGGTTCTGCTGTATGTCTTGAATTTACAGACCTTTTTATCGCCATTTCCAGGGCGGCAGGAATACCTGCAAGAGAGATAGACGGCTTTGCATACACTAAGAATACGCAGCAGAGGCCGCTTTCGCTGGTTTCGGATATTTTGCACGCGTGGCCCCAATATTATGATTTTGGAAAAAAGGAATGGATATCGGTTGATCCGACTTGGGGAAATACAACAGGAGGAGTGGACTATTTCAACGTTTTGGACTTTGACCATTTTGCATTTGTTGTTAAAGGGTTAAACAGCAGCTATCCGGTACCTGCGGGAGGGTATAAGTTTTCCCGGGATAAAAATTCAAAAGATGTAAATGTTGATATAGGTGATAGTTTTTCCCCGACAATTAGCACAGCCCCCGATATAACAATACAAAATCCTGTTTTTGCGGGGTTTCCCGCAGACGTTTTAATTAACATAAAAAATACAGGTAATTCCCCTGCGGCTTCTAATAGTTTTCTGGTTACGACAGGTTTTTTAAAGCCATCCTCACAGACGGTATATTTCCAAAAAATTCCCCCTTTCGGTTTTGTGTCAATTCCAATAAGGTTTGAGCCAACTCCATTTTTGACAAATCAAACCGACATGGTTAAAATTACACTTGGAAATACAACGTACTCACAAAATATTAGGATTTTGCCCATATTTCTATACAAAGGGTTACTTGTGTTTGGAGGTGCTATCTTAGTTGTTATCTGCATTATCTTATCAATCATTATCTACAGGTCCAGGCGTATATCTTTTCCTCAACCGGGAAAGTGAAGTTATATATGTCGGGAAGGCAATAAACCTCAGAAAAAGGGTTTCTTCTTATTTTGCAAACAGGAAAAACCTGGGTGAAAAAACAAAAAATCTTGTCTCGCAGGTTGTAAGCATAAAAACCATAAAGGTAGAATCGGAAATCGAATCCCTACTTTTAGAAGCTAATTTAATAAAAAGATACAACCCTAAATACAATATAAAGCTAACCGACGGAAAAGCTTACCCTCTAATTAGGATTACTATAAAAGACAAATATCCTAAAATTCTCGTGGCCAGGCGCTCTGACGATGGCAATTCCCTGTATTTTGGCCCTTTCCCGAATGCAGGAGCAATGAGGCTTGTTTTAAAAACCATAAGAAGAATATTCCCATTTCAATCTGTTTTAAACCATCCAAATAAGCCTTGTTTTTATTACCATATAGGGCTTTGTCCCTGTCCTTCGGTTTTCAATGATAAAAATTATAAAAAATCAATAAAACATATTGTTAAATTTTTAGAAGGTAAAACAAAAAATGTAATCGGCGATTTAGAAACAGAAAGGGACAGTTACAGTAAAAATCAGGAATTTGAAGAAGCCGGGGAAGCCCAAAAAAAGATAGAGGCTATAAAACTCATTACAAGTAAATTTTATAAGCCGGTTGAATATGAATCAAATCCTAATCTAAGAGAAGACATTAGAAGCGAAGAACTGGCCGGACTTAAAAAGGAATTGAATAACAGCGGTGTTAATGTTTCACAGCTTTCAAGAATCGAATGCTACGATATATCAAATACTTCAGGGAAAAATGCGACTGCATCTATGATAGTTTTTAAAAACGGAGAGAAGGATTCTTCCTCTTACAGAAGGTTTAAAATACGGGGGATATACAACGGAAAGCCAAATGATTTTGCAATGATGGAAGAGGTTATCAAACGAAGGTTAAAACATTACGAATGGCAAACACCGGACTTAATTGTTGTGGACGGGGGAAAGGGACAGATTTCCTCGGCGCTGAAAGCACTAACCGGTGCCGGAAGAAATATACCTTTGGTAGGGCTTGCTAAAAAAGAGGAAATAATAATTACCCCGGATTTTAAGGAAATAAAACTTCCCAGTGACTCAAAACAGCTTCATTTAGTTATGAGGATAAGAGATGAGGCACATAGATTTGCTATAACTTACCATAAAAAACTAAGATCGAAGTCTGTTTATATTTGAGCTGAATTCCTTTTTACCGTATAAGAGTAGGGAAAATATAGAAAAGTTGCAGGAGCGTCATCTAAAAGGTATTTCTGAAAATCACTGTAAATTTGTATTCTGGACTGTAAATCTTCTGTTTGCCTTCCGTCTTCCAGAAGTTTGTCAATCCTTAAATTTTTGTAATTTGTGATGTTATTCATTTGTCCCGAATGCCAAAGGGTATATTGGTCGGGGTCTTTGGGAAGTCTGAATTCGCCAAGGAAAGCCTGAAAATTTGACGGCAAAGAATTTACAACTACGATTTTCGTATTTACTCCAATGTGCTTCCACGATTTAGATAATTCATTGGCAACTCCCTGATATTGCGGGAGGGTTTGCAGTGTTATATTTATTTCCGCGCTTTGCGATGCTGTTTGGGACTGGGAAAGCAGTAATTTTGCGTGCGCGTAATCTTTTTGGTTGCTTGAAACCTGATACGACCACATATTCGGAGAAAACGGCCCATAATTTCTTTTTCCCTCTATAAAATTGTCGGGCGTTGCATAAGTAAGCGCTTCCCTTAGTCTTTTGTCGGATAAAACTTTATCCTGAGTGTTATAGAATAAAGTTACCAAATGCTGGTAGTCAATTGACTTTTCCGTTACGGCGTTTACAAAAGAATTAAACGTTGTGTTTTCAAAGTTTGCGTCATTTAAACCTAATACTTTGTCAACTTCCCCCAGTGCAAAAGCATTTTTTAATGCATCTTGCGTAGGATAAAACTGGTAGGTAAGCGTGCTGTTTTTTATTTTAGTTGAGGCTAGTGTTATGGAATTTAAGAAGTCACCGTTTAAATCGAGCGACTCAACTTTATAGTCTCCAACACCTATCATTCCGTCTTTAAATATAGGTTCGGAAACAGTCACTAAAAAAGGCGAATAGGTCTCTTTTAACTTAAATATTATTGTATATTTATCCGGCCTTTGTACGCTTACGTCTATAAAGTTATATCGGATTGAATCGGACGTAAGGTTATTTCCGTCCGTAAAATAAATATTATGCTTAAGGTTAAATATATAGGTTTTGCCATTGTCTTTAATACTCCAGCTTTTTGCTACGTCCGGTATAGGTTCGCTGTTTGAAGAAATTTGAGTCAAACCATGCGAAAGGTTATCGATTACTTCCGGCGGGAGATTATCGGTAGTATAATCTCCGACGATTCCGATTACTTCATGTTGGTTAAAAGGAAGTCCGGGAACTATTACGCCCCAACCGAAATATATTGCAAAAAATACCAGGAGGCCAAAAATAAATGAAGCAAAAATAGTTTTTCTCCATTTTTTGAAATAAGCCTTAATGAGCCAGAATATTAGTCTTCTTCTCCTTAGTAAAATCATATTTTGCTAGTGGATTACCAGAAGTACGATTGATAAAAGGCCGAAAAGAATTGCCAAGCCGATTGTGGCCCAAACCAACATTTTTTCCACGCTTCTTTTGCTTCTATAAAATTCTCCGCTTCCGCCAAACGCTCCAGATATTCCGCTGCCCTGCATTTGTAAAAGAATAACCGCTATTAATAAAGCACCCACGATAATTTCGAGTATCTTAAAAATCATTAGTACTAATTATATATTTTCCATGATGGCTTTTGCAAGCTTATCAGAGTCGTGATAAATTGGGAAATCTTTGTTTATAACATCTTTTAATATTATTTTAGGGTTATGTTGTTTGTTTATGGCCAATGTCCCGATTTCAATATATTTATATCTTTTATATTTACGGGGTATTTTAATTGACGTATTGCTATTTTTAATTATTGTGTCAAAGGGAAAAACATCAAGATGCTCTCTCATTGCGGATAAAAAATCTTCCAGTGAGAAATCTTTCGTTTCAAACGGTTTGTTAGCAATATTAAGTATAAATATTTTTCTGCATTGTCTCTCCAGCAAAGCTTTTCTTATCCGGGGAATAATTAGTACCGGGAGCTGATTTGTATAAAAATCCCCGGGACCGCTAATAATTACATCTGCATGAAGAAGGTTATCAATTACTTTTTGGTTAACTTTCGGATTTTTCGGAGTTATGTATATTTTTCTTAATCCATAGGGCTCGGCATATCTTACTAAATCGAGCGCAGTTTCCCCGTGTACACGCCTGCCGTCTTTAGTGACCGCGCTTAAATGAACCCTATCGTCTGATGCAGGGAAAATATCGGCTTTAACTCCAAACATCCTTTTTGTCACCTCAAGGGCCTTGTAAATATCCTTGGTCCTAAGAAATTCCGCGAGCATGATGATATTACCAAGTTTATGGCCGTCTATTGCTTTGTTTTCGCGGCTTAAACCGGGAAACCTATAGGTAAGAAGTGATGCCAAGTCTTCGTTTTGGACAAGAGCCGCAATGCAGGAAATTAAATCTCCCGGAGGCATTATGTTATATGCTTTCCGGAGTCTCCCGGACGAACCTCCGTCATCGGCCATTGAAGTTACCACCGTTATATTTGAAGTATATTTTTTCAGGCCGTGGATAAGTACACTTGTTCCGATTCCTCCTCCAAGACAAACTATCTTAAGGTCTCTTTTTATTTTTTCATTAGCCATGATATGAAAGTAACTATTACGGATTGGAGCAGGGCAATCAGGATAAATGCAAACAATGTATTAAAGAATATTTTAGGTATTATAAATCCCGCAAAAGAATATCCGTTAAACAGGAATGCGGATATTGAAATACCGGGAACAAATACGGTAAGAAGATAAAAAATAATTGCATTGGTTAAAAATGAAAAAAGCCCCATTGTTACAAGGTTAAGCGGCAAAGATATTATGTTTAAGATGGGTTTCACAAGCATAAAAAGAAGGGAAAGCGCAATTCCTCCGGCGATAACTGTAATAAGCCCCCCGGAAATTTTTAGGGCCGGAACGTACTGTGCAAGAAGAAAAATAGATAAGGAATTTACAAAAATACTCCTTATAAAAGACTTCATATTTGTATATAAATGCTATCAGATATAGATTTGTCTTGCAATATATTCTCCTCAGAGGTATATTATTGGAATATGAACGACATCACATGCCCATTTTGCAAAAAAAAATTCGAGCTTTCGGATGCACTAAGACATCAGATTGAAGAAGCAGTTTCAAAAAAACAACAGGAAGAATACGAAGAAAAACTTGAAAAAATTAAAATTGATGTTGCAAGGTCAACGGAGAGAAAAATAAAAGACGAGTCATTGAAAGAACTGGAAAAAGCTAATAAAGAAAAACAGTTACTCGAAGAAAAACTTCTAAAAGAGCAAAAAGATAGGGATGAGTTCGAGAAATTAACAGCGGAAAAAGCCGCAAGAGAATCAGCAAAAGCATCCAGATTGGAAAAACTGGAATACGAGAAGAAAATAAGCGATATGCAAAAATCCCTTGAAGAAGCGCAGAGAAAAGCAAAGCAGGGCTCCCAGCAGCTACAGGGGGAAGTACTGGAGCTCGATTTGGAAAATAAACTGAAAATCGCTTTTCCTACGGATGAGTTTGTTCCCGTTCCAAAAGGCGTCGAGGGAGGAGATATTTGGCAAAAGGTTAAATTCCAGGGAAGCATAGTAGGATCAATACTTTGGGAAACAAAAAGGACTAAGCAATGGAGTAATTTGTGGCTTAATAAGCTAAAAGACGATGCGGCGCGAATTAGCGCCAGCGAGTCAATAATTGTTTCGCAAATTTTACCCCAAGACTCACAAAGTTTTGACAGAAAAGACGGCGTATGGATTACAACTTACGAGCACGCGACAAATATTGCAAGGTATATCCGGTTTTTAATCACCTCTTTATCAAAAGTTAAATCTTCGGCATCGCAAACGGATGAAGAGTGGACAAAGGTTAGGGATTATATGTTAAGCGATGCTTTTAAGCATAGAATGCAGGCCCATTTCGACGCGGTAAAAGTGCTTAGAGATGTTTTGGAAACGGAAAAAAGGACTTCAACTTTAAGGTGGAAAAGGCAGCAGGCGCAAATTGATAAACTTGATTCAAATACTTTAAATTTATATGCGGAACTTAAAGAGATAGTGTCGAAGCTCCCCGAGCTTGAGGAATTAGAAGTTCCGCTCCTTGAAGAAGGTGACAAAGATGACCAAGAGTCCCTCTTATAATTTAACCTTTGGTATGGACGAGGTGGGGAGGGGTTGTTTTGCCGGACCAATCGTCGCCGCCGCTGTTGCTTTTGAAAAAGATTACGTGTGGATTAAAAACATTAAAGACTCAAAACTTTTAACGCACAAAAAAAGAAAACAACTTTCCAGACTAATACTAAAAAATGCAATTTGCTTTATCGAATTAATTGATGTTGATATTATAAATAAATTAGGGATAGGAGAGGCTAACAGGCTTATTTTTGAAAAATTAGTTATTAAAATTAGCAAGAAATATGGAAATAAAAATGTTTATTTTCAAATAGACGGGAGTAAAAAGAAAATCAAAGGTAAAAACATCGATTTTATAGTGAGGGGGGATCAACGAGTTACTTCGATTTCCGCAGCGTCAATAATTGCTAAGGCTTACAGGGATGAGCTAATGGAAAGTTTGGAAAATCGGTATCCCGGATATAACTTTTCGAAAAATAAAGGCTACGGCACAAAATTTCATCAAAAAGCGATAAAAAAACTGGGGCTATGCGAAATACACAGAAAATCCTTTAATCTAAACAAATTTCTTTAAATAGGTCCTCTGTATGGGTTCTCGTGTGTGAATTCTCCAGTTGCCTTTGGACACACTGAGCTTTTGAAACGTATTATCGCCCTATTGTTTTCCTCTATTGCTTCTTCTCCTCTACCAACATCTGCTAACCCTACACGTCCAATTTCACATAATTGACACGTAATAACAGTCATCACAAAATCAGGATTTTTATGTTGTTCTTGAGTAAATATTGCTTCGCAGTCTTTTCTTTCGGTCATAATACTTGTGAGCCGCCAGGGAGTCGAACCCTGAACCTATTCCTTAAGAGGGAATTGCTCTGCCAGTTGAGCTAGCGGCCCTTTATATCAATTACGAAATTTAGTATACTATATCAGGCTCAATTCAACAAGCGCCTGTAGCTCAATGGATAGAGCACTTCGCTTCGGACGAAGGGGTTGGGGGTTCGACTCCCTTCAGGCGCGCACTCAGACCTTCCGAGTGTTGTGTTGCCTGCTATTAGGTTGTATAGTTTAATTGTGAAGATAATTAAAGATTTATTTGCTCGAATAAAGGCCCTTGTATTAAGCCACAAAAAGCTGTCGTTACTTTTTCTCGCAATTTTAATAGCCGCAGGATATTTTTTATTTCCCAAAGGGGGCCCAACAGTTCTGACGCAAGCTGCAAAAACAGAGGATGTAATTAGAACAGTGTCTGTAACCGGAAATGTTGATTCGGATAACACTGTCAATTTAACTTTCCAGACTGCCGGTACTTTAGATTATTTAGGAATAAAAGTAGGAGATACAGTTAAAAAAGGACAGCTTATTGCATCTTTAAATAAAGACGACTTATGGGCTGCTTTCAGACAGGCTCAACAGGATTTTACTGCCGCAAAAGCAGCTTCCGAACAGTATTATAGCGGACATACAAATGCAACGGAAAGTTATGATGAAAAAGTTCAAAGAACGGCCCTAGATGCTGCACAGAATAAAGCTTACGATAATATGGTTATTGCTCAAAAGGCAATAGCTAATTCAAATCTTTACTCTACAATAGATGGAATAGTCACCAAAGCGGATGCACAGAGCGCAGGAGTTAATATTACTGTTACCACTACGTTTACAATAACCGACCCTACTTCTTTAAATTTTAAAATGGAAGTAGATGAAGCTGATATAGGACAGGTAAAAATAGGACAAAACGTTAACGTATCACTTGATTCTTTTCCCAATGATAATCTTAAGCTAATAGTAGATAAAATCGACTTTGTAAGCCATTTAACATCATCGGGCGGAAACGCATTTTATGTAAAGGCAAATCTTCCCGAAAATAGTGCCTACAGGGTCGGGATGAATGGTAATGCTGACATAATTGTAGGCGAAGCAAAAAATGTCCTTGCAATTCCCAGCTCGAGTATATTTGATGACAATTATGTTTATGTTAAACAACGGGATAAATTTGAGAAAAAGAAAATAAGGCTGGGTCTTCAAAGCGATACGGAAGCAGAGGTAAAGTCCGGTTTACTAAATGGGGATATTGTAGCCGTTGACCCAAGTTCAGTTCCTTCAAACCTTATAATCAAAACCAAATAAGCTTCATGAATAAACAAAACGAAATAATAAAAATGGTAGACATTACCAAAATATATGACTCTTCAGATGTCGAAACAGTGGCTTTAAAAGATATTGACCTTGTAGTAAATAAAGGTGATTTTGTTGCAATTACAGGCAGGTCGGGTTCGGGAAAATCAACCCTCATGCACATAATAGGACTTTTGGATAACCCGACTTCCGGCAAATATACATTAAACGGAACAGACGTTTCATCCTTAGAGGAAGACGAATTAGCATTTCAGAGAAATAAAGAAATAGGATTTGTTTTTCAATCTTTTAACCTCTTATCCAGATCAACTGCAGTAGAAAACGTACTTTTACCTGGAATATACGCAGGCATGGGGAGTCAGGAACGAGTGCAGAGGGCAGTAGAATTACTTACGGAATTGGGATTGGAAGATCATTTGAATAAAAGGCCGAATCAAATGTCCGGAGGCCAGCAGCAAAGAGTAGCCATAGCAAGAGCTTTAATGAATGATCCGGAGCTGATACTTGCAGACGAACCAACGGGAAATTTGGATACACACTCGGGGGATGATGTAATGAACACGCTTAAAGCTTTAAATAAAGAAGGCAAGACAATTGTCTTGATTACCCATGAACATGATATCGCCGCCCAGGCAAAAAAGATTCTGCATTTGGAAGACGGGAGGCTGGTTAGTAAAAAATGAAATTTAACGAACTGATAATATTAGCTTTTAAATCTATCGCCGCAAATAAGTTAAGAAGCTTTCTAACGACTTTAGGCATAATAATAGGGGTTTTTTCTATAATTTTATTGGTATCTATAGGGTCGGGTTTGCAAAGTTACATTACTAACGAAATTTCTTCTTTAGGGTCAAATCTTATAGATGTACTGCCCGGGAGCACAAGCAGCGGATTTAGCAGCTTTACGTCAAATAATCTTAAAGTAAGCAACTGGAAGGATTTGGAAAGAAAACTTGTTTCAACTGCCAAGCTGACGCCTGTAATGAGGCAGCCTATGACTCTTAAATACGGTACAATTCTGGACAAAGGTGCTTTTGTCGCGGGAGTTTCTTACCAGTATCCTTTAGTGGTAACAAGCACAAAGCTGGATCAGGGAAACTTTTTTACTTCGGGACAGGAACAATCCGGAGCCAATGTTACCGTAATCGGCAGGACAATTTATACGAAATTCTTCAACAACCAGGACGCTATAGGAAAAAGAATTTTTATCGGGAACAAAAGGTATACCGTTGTCGGCGTGACATCTAAACAGGGGTCATTCCTAGGTGTTGACAGGGACAATATTGCCTATATTCCGGTTGAATCAGCAAGCGAATTATTTGGTACAGAAGTCGTAACGGAAATAGCAATTACTGCAAACAGCCCCGAACTGGTCCCCGTTGTAATTAACCAGACAAAACAAACTCTTTTAAGAAAAATGACTGCAGATGATTTTTCGGTCGAAACAGCAGACAGTTTAACATCAACAATTTCCAATGTTACCAATATGTTATCCCTGGCATTAGGCGGAATAGCTGCAATTTCTCTTTTGGTGGGCGGTATAGGAGTTGCAAATATTATGCTTGTTTCCGTCACCGAAAGGACAAGGGAAATTGGCTTAAGGAAAGCGCTTGGAGCAAAAAGAAGCGATATTTTAAAACAGTTTTTAATAGAAGCAGTAATGATTTCTGTTTTTGGAGGAATAATAGGTATTATATTGGGAATGGGTGCGTCAATTATTGTTGCGAAACTTTTGGTATCCGAGGTTACATGGTGGTCTGTGGCTATCGCTTTTGTTTTCTCCGTTGGTATTGGTATAATATTCGGAATGGCTCCTGCAGTCAGAGCTTCAAAATTGTCTCCAATTGAAGCGCTAAGATATGAGTAGATTCAAAAATAATGTTTTTCCGCTAGTAAAATTTTTTATCGGTTGGCCACTGTCGATTATTTCCCTTATATTTATTTTTAAAGTTATTTTTTCCAACTCTGTAAATTCTATTTTTCAGATAAAACATTTTGACCCCTTTTTGTTTTTTGTTTCGGTTTTTTGCTTTTTGATTTATTTTTCACTCAGAGCCATTACATGGAAAAGAATAATCAGGGAAAAGGGAATAGAAATATCACATAAGGAAAACGCTTATTTTTTTTCCATATCGGAGCTTAAACGTTATACACCCGGAAACATATGGAGTTTTCTTTCCAGGTCATTTCTTTTTGAGCAAAGGGGCTTAAGCAAAAAAGATTCGGCGTTTAGCCTTTTAACTGAAGCGGAATATATAGTTTTAGGAAGCCTAATTATTTCAATTCCTGCAATTTTTCTATTTTTAAACGATAAATATTTAAATGCGGGTTTGTTTATTGCCGTAACTATTCTTATTTTGTTTTTTATTTTTAATAAAAGCTTTATCCTTAGCGGTAAAATTGCATCTTTTCTGCCAAGGTTTTCCCCGATGACAAACATAGAAATTTTGCTGTTATCTTTTTTTTCATTTATATTTTTCAGCTTCGGATCTTATTTTGCAACAATATCAATAATTAATTTGGATTTATATTTTATTGTCCAGCATATCAGTATTTTTGCGCTGGCACTTTTAGTAGGTTATCTTTCTATAATTACGCCTATGGGCCTGGGAGTTAGGGAAGGTGTAACAATATTCGGTTTATCAAAGTTTATCCCTGTTTCGCTGGCAGGACTTTCAGCAATTTTTTCAAGGCTTGTATTTATGCTTTCCGAAGTAATTTTTATTTTATTTGTATTTTTATGGAATAAGATAATAAATCAAAAAATTCAAAAGTTCGAAGGTTATCTGGCTGAACATAAATATGAACTAATTCTTATTTTTGCTGTTTTAGTATATATATTCTATTTTACAAATGCCAGTTTTTTAAGATACGACAATTTTTTTACGGGCAGGTTTGATCTGGGCAACATGGACCAAGCCGTATGGAATACGCGGCACGGGAGAATTTTCCAAATAACGGATCCCAACGGTACGAATATTATTTCCAGGCTCGCGTTCCATGCCGATTTTATACTGATTCTTATCTCTCCTTTATACTTTATCTGGTCAAATCCCAAAGTGCTTCTCTTGCTCCAAACCGTAATCTTGGCCATTGGAGCTTTATTTGTATATTTATTGTCAAAAAACGTATTAAAAAATAAAAATATTTCTTTAGTATTCTCCTTAGCTTATCTTTTAAACCCTGCGCTTGGGTACTCGAATTTATATGATTTTCATCCTGTTACGTTGGCAACTACCTTTCTTCTTGCAGCTTCGTATTTTTTTGTTAAAAGAAGATATATATATTTCGTTGTTTTTGCTATGCTTGCCGGTTTAACAAAAGAGGAAGTTTGGGCAATAATTTCAATATTCGGACTTTATTTGGCCCTAAGTTCGGTTTTAAAAATAATCCGTAAAGATTTCGAAAACAGATTTAAAGTATTTATCCGGCTGTTATTCGGAGTTTTACTATTTTTGAGCTGTCTTGCGATTTTTTATTACCTTATTTGGTATGCAATTCCCCAAGCCAGGGGAGGAAACCATTTTGCTTTATCTTACTACTCGGATTTTGGGTATTCCCCGTCTTCCATAATAAAAAATATTATATTTTCCCCCGTTAAAACACTAAGCATTATCTTTTCAAAATCCCAGCTAATTTATCTTTTTCAGATTTTCTTCCCTTTGGGTTTTTTATCGTTTTTTGCACCGATAGCGCTTATTTTTGCGGGGCCTGACTTCGTAATTAATTTGCTCAGCAATAACGGTCAGCTTCATGAAATATATTACCAATATACTGCGACTATCACTCCATTTATATTTATTTCCGGAATATACGGAGTTTCAAGGCTAAGAAGGATTTTTTGCAAAATTCCCTTGGGGTTTTATTCGTTGATTGTAATTGTACCAACACTAATCTCCGCATATTCCTGGGGTCCTTTGCCAGGAACCGCAAGGCCTAATATAGATATGTTTACCGAAACTCTCCAAAATAGAGATGTAATAAGTAATTTCCTTGCCGATATTCCGCCGAGATACAGTATTGCGGCAACAAATAATCTTGGTTCCCACCTATCCAGGAGACAAAAAATATATACCATACCTGTAGGAATAGATAAAGCCGATATTATAGCTTTTCTTCTTAACGATGATTTTGCCCAGCCGTCGCTCCCTTCACAGATAAAAATGGCAAATGAAATGGAGGCGGATAAGAAATACATCGAAATTTTTAAACAAGACACCTTTGTTGTATTTGAGAAAAAAAACTTATATTTAAATTCTTTACCGCGGAGAAATCAGGTAAACTTATTTCCTTTTTCGCTTCCCTCACTTGAACACAGGGAATATAAGGGAAGCAACATAAGTATAGAGAGCAAAGTATCTTCTCCAAAATCTTTTAATGCCTATATTGTCTCGTATCAATCCGACGGTCTCAAATTATACGCTTTAATGGATGTTCCAAATACCAAAAAGCCGGAGGACGGATTTCCTGTAGTCATAGTTAACCATGGATATATAGACCCAAAACAATATAGTACGGTTAACTCGTATAGAGGAGAGTCCGATTATTTCGCCCAAAGAGGATACCTTGTACTAAAACCCGACTATAGAGGAAACGGAAAATCGGAACTGGAAGACGCTCCTTTAATGCGCTTTGCTTACCCTGTTGACGTAATGAATCTTTTAGCCTCTTTAGATTCTCTTCCAATAGCAGATGAAAATAATGTATATATGTGGGGCCATTCTATGGGTGGGGAAGTCACGCTTAAAGT
>JAKALN010000030.1 GCA_021824155.1 bacterium
AAAAAAGTCAACACTTAAGTTCCGGCTTTTAAAATGGTATAATTATATTTAAGCCGCCATCGTCTAGTGGCCTAGGACGTCGGATTCTCATTCCGAAAATCGCGGGTTCAACTCCCGCTGGCGGTACAAAGACTTTTTCTAGAACTTCTGTTTTGGAAAAAGTTTTTTTATGGTTATTGAGTTGAACCGAAGGCTGTAGCTCCTCAGAGCGAAGTACTTGTTAAAGTATTCAACTCCCGCTGGCGGTACTTAGTCTATTTTCATCTGAAGAGTAGCTTCAAAATCTTCAAATCCGTTCTTTTTATAGAAACCTATTGCCGCCAAATTTTGAGCTTCAACCTCAACCTCTAATCTTTTAACTCCTCTTTCTTTTGCAATTCTTTTTGTTTCTTGCAAAAATCTGGAGCCTAAACCGTGTTTGCGATAATCTTTGTCTATAAACATATTTTCAACTTCTGCTATAGGATTCTTACTTCGTATTGAATGACTTTCAATAAATGTAAGTATATAACCTGCTAGTTTATTGTTAGTTTCCGCTACCAATACTATTGAAGAATCGCTTTCAAGTCTCTTTTTAAAATATTCCCTGCCTTTTTCGGAATATGTCCAATTAAGATTATATTCACTATTAAATTCCTCTTCGTAGTCAAATAATGCCTTGTTTAAAACAAGAATTGAATCTAAATCATCTATTTTTGCTTTTCTTATCAAAATATCCATAACCGGATTGTATCACTTTTGCCACTTTTCAAAAAATAAAATCTTTGATAGAATTTTGAACTAATGTCTGAAAAACTACAATATTCCATAGAAGCCGGGATAGTAAATCCTACTCAAACCGGAAATACACAAATCCCAGCCCATCATGAACATATATGTAATGGCTATTGTGCGCCCGACAGCGGACTAAATGAAGCCCAAACAAAATCACTTACTCTGGATATATCAACAAGCGAAACTCATTTTGAAAGGCAACGTTTACTTAATCGGCTTGCGGGGGATTTGCGTACAAAACTGGCCTCTGGGGAACATCCTGTCTTTCCTTAACTTTTAATGGCTTTTTAAGTGCAACGCCCAAAACCTCATCCATATGTGAAACAAATACAAATTTAAGGTCTTTAAGGACCTCCTTCGGAACATCCTCCAAGTCTTTCTTATTATCTTTAGGTATTATTATTGTTTTAAGACCGGCTCTATGTGCAGCTATAACTTTCTCCTTAAGCCCGCCTATTTCCAAAACTCTCCCTCTAAGAGTTACCTCTCCTGTCATTCCAACTTTTCTATCAACCGGAATTTTTGTGAGCGCGGAAATCATTGCTGTTGTTATTGCAATCCCAGCAGACGGGCCGTCTTTTGGAACCGCACCTTCAGGAACATGAACATGTATATCTAATTTCTGATAGAATTTTTCGCTTAAACCTAAGGCTTCTGCTCTGGCTCTTATATAAGATAACGCAGCCTGGCATGACTCCTTCATTACGTCTCCAAGCTGACCTGTTAGAATAAGACTTCCTTTTCCCGGCATTAAAGCTACTTCTATAAATAATATATCTCCTCCGGCCTCTGTCCACGCAAGGCCCGTTGACATTCCGACTTCATCCTTTTTCTCAATAAGAGTGGAGCTTATTTTTATAGGGCCAAGGAATTTTGGTACGTTTTTATCGGTAACAACAACTTTTCCTTTTTTACCTTCCGCAACCATTTTTGCAACTTTTCGAAATATTGCGGCCATTTGTCGCTCTAAGCTCCTTACCCCTGCTTCCCTTGTATAATGGTCTATTACAAACCGTATTGCGCTATCGGTAATTTGAACACGTGAAGGAGTTAAGCCGTGGCTTTCCATTTGTTTTTTAAGAAGAAAATCTTTAACAATCCTAAATTTCTCTTCCTGTGTATAACCCGCAAACTGGATTATTTCCAGCCTGTCCCTTAAGGCGGGCGGAATAGTATCTAAAACATTTGCCGTTGTAACAAACATAACATCCGACAAATCGAAGGGCACTTCAAGATAATGGTCTGAAAATTGGTTATTCTGCTCCGGGTCAAGCGCTTCCAAAAGCGCAGAAGAAGGGTCACCTCTAAAATCTGCCCCTACCTTATCTATTTCGTCGAGCATAAATACCGGGTTTTTTGTTCCCGCGTCTTTTATTCCCTGGATAATTCTTCCGGGTAATGCACCCACATAAGTCCTTCTATGTCCCCTTATTTCCGCCTCGTCCCTTATTCCCCCTAAGGAAACTTTTACAAATTCCCTATCCAGCGCTCTTGCTATTGATTTTCCTATTGATGTTTTTCCCACTCCGGGAGGACCTACAAAACACAAAATTGGCCCCTTCATCTTACCCGCGAGCTTATGAACAGCCAAATATTCTAAAATCCTTTCTTTTACTTTTTCCAAACCGTAATGATCCTGGTTTAAAATTTTTTCGGCAGCCTTTACATCTACATTGCTTTTGCTGTTAATGCTCCATGGAAGTGCCAAAAGCCAATCCAGATAATTTCTTATATATCCGGCTTCGGGGTTAAACTGATTCATTTGAGAAAGCTTTTTTATTTCCTTTCTGGTTTTTTCTTCAATATCCTCGGGCATTTTTGCTTTTTTCAGCTTATCCATTAACTCCCTTACTTCGCTGTCTTCCTCGCCTTCTCCCAATTCTTTTTCTATAGTCTTGAGTCTTTCCCTAAGCATCACTTCTCTGGCGCCTTTTTCAAATCTTTCCTGTGTTTTTGAAGCAATTCTTCTCTCTATTTCAAGAACTTTTATCTCTTTTGATAAAAATTCAGTTACTCTTTCAAGCCTTTTCTTAACATCTATCTCCTCCAAAAGACTCTGTTTTTCCGCGGGTTTTAAGTCTAAAACCGAAGCGACCAAATCTGCAAGCTGGGAAGGAGTATTTTCCGACATAATGTTCATAAAAATAAGGAAATCAACAAACTTACCAAGATTCATGGCCTTTCTGAATTCATTTGTTAGGTGATTACATAATGCTTTTACTTCAGGAGTATCGGAAATATTATCGGGGACTTCAATTACCCTTCCGAGTAAAAATGGGTGGTTGTCTTCATATGCTTCTATCTTAATTCTTGAAAGTCCTCTTACTTGCGCATTTATCTCTCCGTCACTTTTAATCATTCGTTCTATGTGAGATAATGTGCCAAAAGTATAAAGGTCAGATGGTGTGGGCTCGTTTAGCCTTGCGTTCTTCTGAAGAACAAACCCTACTATTCGCTCATTGTGGAATGAATACTCAAGGGCTGCCAAACTCTTTGGTCTTCCAAAGGTCAAAACCGAGTCTGTGTTAGGGAAAATAATCCCATCTCTAATTGGAATAATTGGTATTAGTTTGTCCATATCCATTTGTTAGCACTCTATCACATCTATCTGCTAGCTGTCAAGTCTTTTGTGGGGGATTGACATTCAAAATCTGACGTAACACAATTAAATCACTATGGTCTATTTAAGTCAACTATTAAATAAAAAAGTGTATTCGGGAGATAAGCCGTATGGAAAAATCAGCGATTTGGCTGTCTTTGAAAACTACCAAAACCCTTCCCTATCTAAAGTTGTAATCAAAAAAGAAGGTAAAAGGGTTACAATTTCACCTTCTTTTTTAGATTTCCACTCAAATAAAGTAATTTTAAAGTCGGAGAAAGTGCCAATTCTTCCTTATGATGAAAACGATTTTTATCTTAATGAAGATCTTTTAGACAAACAGGTAATAGATACTGACGGAAAAAGACTGGTAAGGGTAAACGATATACTCCTTGAAAGTAACGGAGAAACTAAAGTAATCGGAATAGATATAGGTTTTGCCGGAATTTTAAGAAGACTGGGCCTTACGCCTTTTATTAAAGGCAAGCCTAAGATACTTCCGTGGCAAATGATAGAGGCTTTTGATTATCAAACCGGAAATATCAGGCTTAAATTAAGCCAAGGGAAATTAAATACCATGCACCCCAGCGAATTGGCAGACATTCTCGAGGATTTGGGAAGCAAGGAGAGATTAGGAATTGTGGAAAGCCTCGATAGTGATAAGGCTGCCCAGGCCATTGAAGAAGCCGATACAAGGACCCAGGAAGCCATCCTCGAACAACTCCCACCCTCTCCACTTAAAAAAATCGTAAACAGAATGCACATAACAGACATTGCCGGACTTTTTTATAAAATTAATCCGTTAAGACTTAGGGAAATTTTAAGTCTAATCGGTAACGAAAAAGCGGAAAAAGTAGAAAAACTTTTGGATTTCGGCGGAGATACGGCAGGAGGCCTAATGAATGAGATTTACTATTCAATAGACGGAGGAAAAACTGTCAAAGAAATATATAACGAACTTTATAGCCAGACCCCAAAAC
>JAKALN010000019.1 GCA_021824155.1 bacterium
TAAGGTCTCTAAATAAAAGCTAAGTTTTGAACGAAGTCAAGTTTCATAGACAACCAGGAAGTTGGCTTAGAAGCAGCCATCTTTTAAAGAAAGCGTAACAGCTCACTGGAGGATGATATTTGGCGCGAAAAATTCACCGAGGATTAAGCTTTTTACCGAAGATGTAGATACTTGTGCGGAGCACAAGGAAATTCTAAGCACTAATATCTAAATACTAAACAATATCAAAGTTCGAATGATCAAAAACTTAAAACATTTGAATTTAGAAAATCGGAATTTATTTAGAAATTAGGAATTTGAAATTAGGATTTTCTCGTGTTCTGCACGAGCATGGTAGGGGAGCGTTTTATCTGCAGTGAAGCCACAACTGTAAGGTTTGGTGGAGCGGATAGAAGTGAGAATGCCGGTATGAGTAGCGATAGCTCTGTGAGAAACAGAGCCGCCGAAAACCCAAGGTTTCCTCCGCAATGTAAGTCAGCGGAGGGTTAGTCGGTCCTAAGGGTGTTCCTCGTTAAAGGGGGTTAGCCCGATGGATAAGTCGTTGAAATTCGACTACAGAATGTGAAGTTGCAAGGGGGTGACGAAGTTGGAAGAGTCAAGCTCGCTACGGCGAGTCTAAGTAGCAAGATAGTGGTAACTGGCAAATCCGTTATCGTGTTTAATTAAGCTACGATGGAAAGTTTCTTAGTAATAAGAGGCAATTTGATAGCTTTCAGTTTCCGGGAAAATCCTCATTGTGTTGTTCCGCAAGGGATGACTAATTCATATTTTACCGTACCGTATACCGACACAGGTGGGTTGGTCGAGAAGACTAAGGCGATCGGGAGAAAGATGTTCAAGGAACTCGGCAATAAATCTGGGCGTAACCTATGGGAGATGCCCTGCCATGAGTAATATCGTGGCTACAACAAAAGTTTACTTAGCGACTGTTTATCTAAAACACAGGTCCCTGCAAAGCCGAAAGGCAAAGTATAGGGGCTGACGCCTGCCCAGTGCTGGTAAGTCAAATATTGAGAGTGAAGTCAGTAATGGTCAGCTTTTAATATAAGCTCCAGTAAACGGCAGCAGTAACTATAACTGTTCTATGGTAGCGAAGTTCCTTGTCGGGCGAGTTCCGACCCGCACGAAAGGCAGAACGACTGAGTAACTGTCTTGAACATCTACCCGGCGAAATTGAGATGGCCGTGAAGACGCGGCCTAGTCATACATGGACAAAAAGACCCCGGGAGCTTTACTGTAGCTTGGCATTTGGGAGTTTATTTTAATTGTTTAGAATAGGAGGGAGCTTCGGCACCAGTGAAATACCTCTCTTTGAAATGAGCAACCATTACCTTATCGCCACATAAAAATCTGGCTAAGGAACATTGTCTGGCGGGCAGTTTAACTGGGGAGGTTGACTCCTACAGCGCAACGGAGTCGTATAAAGGTTGGCTAATTCCGGATGGAAATCGGAATGATAGTGCAAACGCATAAGCCAGCTTGACTGCGAGACCTACAAGTCGAGCAGGTTCGAAAGAAGATGTTAGTGATCCTGTATTGCCTAGTGGTAGGCATACAGCTTAACGGATAAAAGCTACCCCGGGGATAACAGGCTGATCGCATCCAAGCGTCCACAGCGACGATGCGGTTTGGCACCTTATGTAATTTACATCGGGGCGCCTAGAAAGTAATTTCTAAGCTTGGTTATTCTATAAAGAACGTATTTAGAGAGTACGTTGGAATAATAAATTTACTAGTCAAAATCGGTGAACTCCAGTAGTTTTCTGGACAATACCGAGGCCGTTTAAAAACGACCGTATCGACTGGATTCCCGAGAAATCGGGATGAAGATAGAAGTTCTTACTTAAAAAGTAAAATTTATAGCTTCTATAAAAGACTAGCTCCTCTTGAAAAGATGATAGAGGATGAAGGTATAGTCAACGCACTTGGTAACAAGTCGCGATGTCGGCTCATCGCATCCTGGGGCTGGAGAAGGTCCCAAGGGTCCGGCTGTTCGCCGGTTAAAGCGGTACGCGAGCTGGGTTCAGAGCGTCGTAAGACAGCTCGGTCTCTATCCTGTATGACCGTCGAGATTTGAGGAGATTCGTCCCTAGTACGAGAGGACTGGGATGAGGGAATCCCTGGTGTGCCAGTTGTTTCCGAGTAGGAGCATTGCTGGGTAGCTATATTCCCAACTGATAACCGCTGAAAGCATCTAAGTGGGAAGCAGCCTCCAAGATTAGATCTCACTGCGTAAGCATGAAACCCCTTGTAGATAACGAGGTTGATAGGCGGGCAGTGTAAGCATTGTAAAGTGTTCAGCTTACCCGTACTAATGGTTTAAAAGGTAGATTATATAAGACTTCTTGTCCCGCATAAAGCGCACTTTGAGCCGTGTACGAATAGTACCAAAAGGCGAAAAGTAAGCTTAGTGGGATTATTCTTCTCTTCACTTTCAAGGAGCTAAACGAAGTTTAACGATATTTAACAATTTAAAAAGAGAAATTTTCTGGTAATTGTAGCGGGGTGGCACCACCTGATCCCTTTCCGAACTCAGAAGTGAAACGCCTCAGCGCCTACGATACTGACAATTGTCGGGACAATGGGTCATTGCCAGAAGATTTCTCTTTTTAAGTATTTAGGCTCCTGATTTTAACTTTAAATTGACATAAACAAGTTAAGGTGTTATATTCTGGCCGTATGAAACCGGAATTAGAAAGAGTTATGGGTTTTATAGTTAAATTAAGAAATCCTGTTAGGCTAAAACCTCCGGCAAGTACTACCCATGATGTCACGGCCACCGGTTCTAATGTACTGCAGAATGAAGCAGACAGACCTAAGCTGTCAGACGAAGAAAAAGCAGAAGAGATAAATAGAATCTTAAACCGAAAAGTTCCTCGATAAAATTCTTTACGGTAACAACCGTTAATTATTTATTTCAGTTAATTCATATTTGAAATCTTTTGCGTTTTTCCACTGGTTAGCAGTAATTTGTGGAATTTTTGTTTTTTTAATATAAAGGCATGTCGGTTTTCCGTACGAGTAGAGAGGTTGATATTGTTTTAAAACTTCTTTTGGAGGCAAAGATTGAGGAAACCCATTAGTGCAGAAAGCATAGTAAAAATCAGGAGGGTTATAGGTAAACATTTCTTGTCTTGCTTTTGTATAAATAGGGAAAAACGGCATAACTGAAGTGTACCAGGAGTATTTATAAGGAGATAAAAGTTTTGCTTGCCAATAAATTAAGTCATCTGCCCCATCCAGAAAAAGTGTGTCTTGAGGCTTTGATAAACTTCTTACAACTTCACCAATTTGTAAAACATTTCCGTAGTTTGTAATCAATTCGTATTGAGGGTTTATTTTTTCTCTTGTATATGAACTAGGGGATAAAGTTAGATATGAGAACAAAATAATCAGAATAACAGAAGACAGCCAAAAAATTTTTTTATTTTTTTCTTTTACCTCTTTTAATATTAAGAATATGGAGAATATAAACATTCCATACCAGGGCAATAAATGAAATGCGCCATAGAATATAAATCCGGGAGGTACTAATCTAAGGTTTGCGAATCCTAACAATAAAATCAATATTAGAATTAATCGGAAGTTTTTGTAAAATTTAATGTATAAAACAAGGAGTGCTAAAAATACCGTATCAAGCCCCAAGATTAGATATCTAAATAGGTTCCAAGTGCCTCCAAAGTATAAATAAATAGGATAAAAAAATATTTTAAAACCGTTAATTAAAAAGCCGTCTCCTTTAGGTCCACCGGAGAGTAAAAAACTGCCATTAATTGTAAAAACCTGAAAAATGTACTCTTTAATAGAGGTTAGTGCGAGTATTATAAGGGATAAAACCAAAAAAATAGCAAAAGATGCAGTTTTTAATTTATATTGGGTTCTGTTGAAAAGGATTATAGAATATGTTGCTAATCCCACAAGGGCATAAGGTTCTCTTAAAAATAAAATTAGCCAAGTGAATATCCCAGATAATATGTAATCTTTTCCGGTTATGTTCCGGTTTGAAAATTTATACCATATCACCCCAAGCATATAAACCATGAGATAAATAATCAATCCTTCGGCCAGGAATCTATCTCCGAAAACATAGAATTTGCTAAATTCGTAAAACAATGCAAAACCTGCTCCCACTAACCCAAAACGGTAAATAATCAAAGCATCCATTATAAATGCAAATAAGAATATGAATTGCCTGTGACGCAGAAGCAGTTCATAAATATTAGTAGGGTGGAAAATCGTTTGAATTACAAAACTAAAATCTGCCATAAGCATTTGGTGGTTGAAAAAGATTTGAGAATAAAGAGTTTTGCCATTCAACATAAAATAACCGGCTACATAATTAAAGCAGTCATCAAAACAGCCAAAGGCGTTAACCCGGGGAGAAAGAATCTTATATAATATTACATTTATAGGTATTAAGAACAGGAGGATAAAAAATAATTTTAAAATCAAACTTTTCTCGGTTGCTATCCTTAGACTTCGTAGTCTTAGCTTCACAAGTTGATTATAGCAGACGTAGAAATGTGGTATATTACATTTAATGTTATCTAAAAAGGCTTTATTAAACTTTCTGCCTCTTATTTTAATTATTCTTCTTGCTTCTATTTTACGTTTGTTATGGCTTGATAAAGTCCCGACGGCGATTGGGGGAGACGAGCTTACTTATATAATTAACGCTAAAGCTCTATATTTAACAGGTACAGACATCAGCGGAACCTGGAATCCTTTAAGCGGTTTTATATTCAAATATCCTGCTTATACTCTTCCTCAGGCAGAACTTCCTTATCTTTTACTGGCCCCGGTAGTCGGAGCTACTGGTTTTTCCCTTTTTGACGCAAGAATTACCTACGCGATTTTAAGCATTTTGACTGTACTTATGATGTATTTGGTTGCTAAAGAATTATTTAGCAAGGAAATAGGTATAATTGCAGGTTTTATTGCCGCGATTAACCCCTGGTTTATATATATAGGAAGGACAGACTACGAAACATCTCCGGCAATCTTTTTCTTTCTTCTTGGATTATATGTTTTATTAAAAGCTAAGGGGAAGAGAATATACCTTTCCATTCCTTTCCTTTACTTTGCCTTTTATTCTTATATCGCCACCAAGCTTGCTTTTATCCCGTTTGTATTACTTGCTTGTTTTTATTCATGGTATTTTGTTAATAAGAAAAAATATTTAAAAGAGTATCTGATTGTTTTTTTAGCCTCACTTTTTCTTGTTGTTATTTTTGCAGCATCTTTTATTTTTAAAGTAAGCTCGAGCCCTTCACGCTTGGGAGAAATATTAAATCCAAATGACCCTGCAATTATTAAGCAGGTTGACCAAATAAGAAAATTATCAATTCAAACACCTTTTACCGGTGTTTTTGAAAATAAAATAACAATGTATTTTAGAATTGTCTTAACAAAACTGTTTAAGTCTTTTGCCTCGGATTACCTTTTTGTTTACGGTGATAACTTCTTTTCTATATTAAGAAACGGTATGTTTTATGTTTTGGACGCCTTCTTTTTACTGATTGGCTTTGCCGCTTCTTATGCAAATAAACGTAAAGCCTTTTGGTTTATTTTGGCAATGACTCTTATCGGCACAATTCCGCAGATTTTGCATACCGCAGACACGGGGAATATGGTTATTCATTTGTCATTGATGTTTCCGTTTTTGATTATTTTTATAGCGGCAGGCATCTGGGAAGTAATTAAAATATTTAAAAATAAGTACTATTTTTATGGTTCTATTGCGGTTACGGTTCTGTTGTATTCC
This sequence comes from bacterium, assembly GCA_021824155.1. Classification (GTDB taxonomy): domain Bacteria; phylum Patescibacteriota; class Microgenomatia; order Levybacterales; family UBA12049; genus JAKALS01. Next base: position 5,765 of record JAKALN010000019.1, read on the forward strand.
TTTCTGATTCTTAACTTTATGAACATTTATTTTTTTCAATTCACTTTGCAGGATTATTTCGATTTCCATGTCCGTCCTTTAGCAAAATACACGTCCTTGGCGAAACAAAATGGGGGAGAAATTATTATCTATTCAAATAAATCTTCAGACATCTTTAAGAAATACCTTTTCTATAGTAATAACTACAATAAAGATACATATCTTTATGTTAGAAAAATTTATAAATCAAATACTTTTACTTTTGAAAACATAAAGTTTTTGGGCTGCGATAATACGATAGATCCTACAAAAACTTCAGATACAATAATTTACGATTTTGAGTGCGGAAATCTAAGTAAAGACTATCCGCATTTGGCACTTTCAAGGCTGTCTGACGGGGGACAGAATTATGAAATATTTAACGATAAAATTTGCAAGAGTTTTTCCTTAAAACCTTACCCTTCAGGAATTACGATAGGGGATTTTTCGATAGAAAATATGAATGCCCAGAGGTTTTGTGAAACCTACGTTACCTCTCATTAATTTTTGTTGCCACTATTATGCAGTGAGTAAATAAATCTTTTGGTCCGAAGTAAAACTTGGACATTTTAAAGCCGGAAGACTTTAATAATTTATTAACTTGTTTTTTGGATTTAATTAAAGATATCTCTTGGGGGTGGAGTCTAATATTTTTTCTTAGAATATTATTTAAAATAAAATGCGTTGTGTTTAGGAATAAAACCGTAGGCCCAAATCTCGGGGGCCAAAAAAGAACTATTTTTCCGCCCGGTTTTAAAACTCTTCTTAATTCTTTAAGTATTTTTTCGTCTTCTTCTTTTGTAAAGTGTTCCATAACTCCCATGTTATATATTCCGTCAAAAGTAGAGTTTTTTGCCGGTATATCAAAGATACTCGCATGCATTGTTTTAGCTTTTTTTCCGTTGTAACCTTTATAAAGCTTCAGCGCTTCTTTTGAAATATCAAGTGCGGTAATATTAAATTTATTTACAAGGTCCCGGTCCACTTGTCCGGCCCCGCTTCCCGCATGCAAAAGCTTTGATTCTGCTTTAAATTCCTTTTGTATAAAATAATTCAGGGCTTTTTTAATTACTTTTTCCCTATAAAATGAGGCAGCGGTGCGGTAAGCTTTTTGGGATTTTGTTTTTCTCTTGGTCCAGTATTTATCCCATTCCTGCTCTTCTTTTTTTGCTTTTTCTTTTGTCATAAATCCAGAATAGATTATAAATAAAAGCTTTTTCTCTTTCCAGTGGCATTTTAACATTGCGGTAATACTTTGTAAGTGATATACTGTTTGTATCTAATAAAGAAAGGTAATTAAATGAGTGGCAACTTCAACAAAATCTAAAGCAACATCAATGGCCGATTTAATGAAATCGGTCCAAACAAATTTTATAAGTCCTCACAAAGGTAATATTTTGGAAGGAACAATATCTAAACTTACGTCTTCGGAAATTCTTGTTGACATAGGAGCAAAGACAGAAGCTGTAGTTTTGGAAAAAGATAAAAGAATATTAAGGAATCTTTTGTCTAACCTTAAAGTAGGCGATAAGGTCACGGTAAGTGTTTTAAACCCGGAATCGGATTTAGGAAATCCGGTTGTGTCTCTTAGAAGATTTATAGACGACAGGCTTTGGGTAAGGCTCAATAATCTTCAGGCAACAAAGGAAGTGTTGGACGTTACGGTTAACGAAGCCACAAAAGGGGGTTTTTTGGTTTCGACAAAAGACGGAGTTTCGGGCTTTCTGCCAAATTCACAAACTTTATTTACGGAATCCGGACAGGAGTTACTGGGAAAAACACTAAAAGTGTTAATAATAGAATTAAATAAATCTTTACATAAAATAATTTTTTCCCAAAAATCAGCAATGGGGGATGATGATTTTAACCAGGTAGTTAAAGATTTAAAGAAAGAACAAAAAATTGACTCTTTTATTTCTAATATTGCCCCTTTTGGAATTTTTACTTCAATACAAATTGGAGATAAATTTATAGAAGGATTTGTTCATATCTCCGAAATTGCCTGGGAGAAAACAGAAAATATCGGGAAAGATTATAAGGTAGGGGATAAGATTACTGCTTTAATAACCGGATTCGACAAAGATGCAAAAAGGGTAAATTTATCCCTTAAACGTTTAATAGCGGATCCTTTTGAAGAGAAATTCAAAAATTATACCCAGGATAAAAAGGTGGAAGGAACAGTTTCCAGAATAACGGCATCTGGAGTTTTGGTGGATTTGGAAGAAGGCGTAGAAGGATTTATCAGAAAAGAAAAAATTCCTCCGACTGTTTCTTATAACGCCGGGTCCTCGGTTACCGCAACGGTTTCGGAAGTTGACAGCAGAAAGCACAGGGTTATTTTGGTTCCGGTATTAAAAGAAAAACCAATAGGATACAGGTAATTTGAGGATAGACAGTGGAAACTGGAAGTTGGAACTTGAGTTTAGAAGTTAGAATCTAGCTTCTACTTTCCAGCTTCTAGATCCAGCTTCTAGCATCTAGCGTCTACAATCAATTATGAGTAAATCTACGATTTCATTTGTCTGCCAGGAGTGCGGGTACGAATCTCCAAAATTTTTAGGAAAATGTCCAGAATGCGGTGAATGGAATTCGCTAAAAGAATTTAAAGTCCAAAACCCTCAATTAAAAATGCAATCAAGAGCGCCTCAGGATATAAAAGTCCATAAACTCTCCGAAGTAAATTACGAAGAGGGAAAAAGAATGTCAACTGGATTTTTAGAAATGGACGAAGTTTTAGGAGGGGGAATAGTTAAAGGAAGCGTTATTCTTCTGGCAGGAGACCCCGGAATAGGTAAATCCACCCTTTTATTACAAACCGCCTTAAATTTAAGCTCAAAAAAACTAAATGTTTTGTACATTTCCGGTGAAGAATCGGAACAGCAGATAAAACTAAGGGCGCTTAGAATTTCAAAAGATAATGCAAACGCGCTTTTACTTTTGTCTCAAACGAATACGGATAATGCTATTTTGGCAATTGAGGAAACAAGGCCCGATCTTGTTGTTGTTGACTCTATTCAAACCATGGAATCGGAAAACCTGAGCGGTTTATCCGGAAGTGTAGGGCAGGTAAGATACGCCGCTTTGCAGTATATAAGAGCGGCAAAAACTCTAAACATTCCGGTAGTTATAGTAGGTCATGTCACCAAAGAAGGAATGGTTGCGGGGCCGATGGTTTTGTCCCACATGGTTGATACGGTGCTTTTTTTGGAAGGGGAAAAAACAACCGGCACAAGACTTCTAAGAAGTCTTAAGAATCGTTTTGGTCCCGTAGATGAAGTAGGAGTCTTTTCAATGCAGGAAGGCGGTATGGAAGAGGTTAAGAACCCCCAGGAGGTATTTCTAACACAGAACCGGGAAGAAGGACCGGGATCCATTTTAGTTGTAACGCTTGAAGGAAGCAGGGCATTTTTGGTAGAAATTCAGGCTCTGGCGGTATTTTCCAAGCTTCCGATGCCAAGAAGAGTTGCGTCCGGAATAGACTACAAAAGACTGGAGCTTCTTTTAGCCGTTTTGCAAAAACATGCAAGACTTCCCGTTGACACAATGGATGTTTTTGTAAATGTTGCCGGAGGGTTAAAGCTTTCCGATCCTGCAGCAGATCTGGCGATTTGTCTCGCAATCTTTTCGAGTTTAAAAAATATTCCTCTTAAAAGAGTTGTTACAATGGGCGAAGTGGGACTTTTGGGTGAACTTAGGAACGTGCCATTTTTAGAAAAAAGAGTAAAGGAAGCTAAAAAGCTTGGTTTTACTAAGATTATAAGCCCTTCCTATTACAAATCTTTGGCACAAGTGATAAAATCATTAGACTGAATATGGCAAAAAAAGAAAAACCGGTATTAACAAAACAGGAAAGTGAACAGGTTGAAAGAAACCTTCCTTTTTCCCCCAGAGTTATAGGTATAATTGCAGATGAAGTTGCAAAAACTGTCGTAAGAAGGCTTCCTCATCCCACAAGAAGCAAAAAAAGAAAGAAGGCAAAAAAAGTAGAAAATGCTATTTTTCTGGATACCTCGGCAATAATAGACGGAAGAATTTTTGACGTAATTCACATAGGTCTTTTAAAAGGGACTTTTGTAATTTTGGAAAGCATACTTTTGGAATTAAAGCATATTGCCGATTCGCAGGATATCGTTAAAAGGGAAAGAGGAAGAAAAGGGCTTGGGCTTTTAGAGAAACTGAAAAAAGAAAAAGGGATAAAGGTAGATTTTATTTCGGGAGAAAAAGAAAAATCCATGGAGTTGGATAAAATAAGGGAAGTTGACGAAAAGCTTATTAAAGCGGCTAAACTGAATAAAGGAAGAATAATAACATGCGACTATAACCTTGAAAAAAAAGCAAGTATTTCGGGGGTTACGGCAATAAACGTAAATACTCTTGCAAATGTCTTAAAGGTTACTGCAGTTCCCGGGGAGTCGCTTCATATAAAAATACTTCATGTAGGTAAGGATCAAAGCCAGGGGGTAGGGTATTTAGACGACGGAACAATGATTGTAGTAGAAAATGCGAGTATGGATGTTGCCAAAGAAAAAGATGTAATCGTATCGAGAGTAATTCAGACAACCGCAGGAAGAATCCTCTTCGCTAAAAAAATATAAAAAAAGACTGCTTTTCAAAGAAAGCATTAGATTTACTCCCTTGTCTCGCTCCGCTCGCAAGCGTGCTCAAGCACTTTGTGCTTCGAGTTGCCCTTGTCAGGCAAGCGTTCTCGCTCACTATGTTCGCTCCGAACTAAAAAGGAGATACGATTACCTGCCCAATAATCGTATCTCCGTTCTAGCTTCCAAATAAAATGCTAAAAATATCAATCTATATCAACTTAATCGATTAATTTTAGCTTCGTCATTTTTCCTTGACAATGCTTTTATTTTTTGATATCAAAAACAACAAGGCAATTAGTTTTATTTCCTGCCTAAAGGACTAACTGCCCTTTTTCCAAGAGCATTGCTTATCGTACCTGAAATTATCAATCCTGCGTAACGAAAGCGATGCTCTTATTTTTTAAAGGAATGCTACAGGTACACTAATCCCTTTTTCCAGCAGCTTTTTAAACTGCTCACGGCCTTGCTTTACCAATATTTCCTGCTTGTAATCACCAATAGTTTTTCTTGCTTTAGCTGTATTTTTAAAAAGTTGGAATTTCATATCTACCCGAATTCTACCACACCTTGTCAAGCATGTCAATCCTATAGCAAATTATGGGCTAAAAATAGCATACCCTGTAGTAATTAGTGGTTTGTTTAGGTTGTTTTGACGGCCTTTTTAAAAATGTAAGAAAAATGTGGATAACTTGGGGACGGACTGAGAGAGATGAAGGAGTCCGCTTGCGGAATGAAATGAAGACAAGCGAGGGGTTCGTCCAAAATTGGGTTAACCGAACAAAAAAGAGAAGAAAAATTAGGCGGTTTTGATTATTGTGGAGAAGAAAGTTCTAAGTGGAGGCTGGTAGTCGTAGAGGGAGGTGGAGCGTAGCCAAAGCTTAATAAGCGAAATAATGTTTCGCTTAACATCAGAAAGATAAATCTTAGGGTCATTTCTGTGGTAGTGGAGAAAATCTTCCATATTTGCAAATTTCCCAAAAGGCAAAAGCTTCATAAATAAATCGCTATATACAAAAGGTTTTGAGTTTGTTGTAAACCTCAAAACGTCTTTTGGAAGTATCATTTTATTTATAAGAACTGTTTCAAATTGCATAGATATTCCATGCAGAGGATTTTGGGCTATAAGGTCGTGATAGGGAGGAAAGTCGCTTTTGCCTATTTTTTTATCTTTTTCATTAATAAAAGTACATTGTGAGCCAACGGCAACAATCCCCGGGTTATTAATAAGAAATTTATATTGTTTTTTAATTCTGTTTAGGCTGGATATGTCATTGGTATCCATGAATGCAATATAGCTTCCTTTTGATTTTTTTAAAAGCCTGTTTAAGGTTATTGCGATTCCGTACCGTTTTATATTCTTATAAACTCTGACTCTTTTATCTTTTTTCTTAAATTGGTTTAGTAATTTATAAGATTTATCCGATGATTTATCGTCTATGGCCACAATTTCAATATTTTTATATGTTTGGTTTAAAAGGCTATTAACACACTCCGGAAGATACTCTTCCGAGTTGTGAACAGGCAATAAAATAGAAATCAAAGGTTTTGGATTACTCATAAAATTGGGGGCTCCTATGGATTATTGTTGGACAGTCATTTTTACAGCAGTTATTCTAACATTTAAAAAAAACTTTGTCAATTTATAAGAGATTATTCTTTTGCAAAATAGTTTATTCCAAGGCTAAAATTGTTTGCTTTAATAAGAGCAAGCCTAAACTTAAAAAGATACAAAACATGCTCAAATCCTGTCTGAAATAAACTTTGCTTACTTAAATCAAAAATTCTGTCTCTATAGGAAATCTGATGTTCGGAAAACTTAATGCCCGGATGAATAAGAGCTTTTAGTTTTATTTCCAAAGAAAGGTTCCATCCGCCTTCGATTAATCCTATTTCTTCAAAAGCGTATCTTTTAAAAACCCACATTCCGCTTAACGAGTCATTAATTTTATATCCGTATAAAAACCAGGTAATAAAGTTTAATATTTTTACTCCAAAAGCTCTGACAGAAGACATATCTTTTGGTTTTTTAAAAGGAAGTCTGTTGCACGAAATAAAATCCAGGTTTTTTTCGATAAGTGTTTTTGCAAGGTGGGGAATTTCTTTAACCGGATAGGAACCGTCTCCGTCCATACAGACTACGATTGTTCCTTTAGCTTGGCTTATTCCTTTTTGCAGAGCAAATCCGTACCCTATGCCGTGTTTATCGCTTCTTTTTTCCGTAAAGATTCTCGCGCCGTACTTTTTTGCAACTTTTTTAGTACTGTCATTGGAGTTATTGTCAACTACAATAACCTCATCTATCTCTTTAGGCAGTTTTTTAAGAACTGTTTCAAGAGCCTTTCCCTCATTCTTGCAGGGCATAACTAATGATAAAGAATACTGTTTAATCATAATTATTATAGGCTTGATTTTTTAGGAAAATTAGTATATCATAGGAAGGCAAATTTGGCAATATACAAAACTATGTCAATTTCCAAACTCAATATAATTAAACTCATAGCTCTTATCGCTATAGGACTTGTTTCTATAGGAGTTACTCTAATAAGAATGCCTGTAAATAAGTCTTTTGCAGGTGGTCAAAAAATAGAGGTTTCTTCTTATGGTGTAAGCGTATATAACGGTTCGGAAAATTTACTTTTTTCTCTTTCTCCGCTTAACGATTACTATTATGACGGTCAGGCAAAGGAACACTTGGAAAATAAGCTGACATTAAGCAATAACGGGGATTTATTGTCACAGGCATTGGTTAGCTTTAATAATTCGGTTTTGGGTAAAAATGAACTAATTTGGGAAACCTTCGGAGAAAATTCAAAAGGCGAATCAACGGTAAACTACTCTGTGGAATATACCAACGGGGGAATAAAGATAACAAGGAAAGTTTCACTTCAAACGATAACTCCTACTGCAATCGGACAGGTATTAACTATTTGCAACGACTGTATGGTCACAGACGATAAAAATAGAGCATATTTTAACGGAGATACAGTAAATAGTTACTTAATTAATATTGCTTTGAAGGCAAATAAGGTACCTACTATTATCGGCGAAAATCAGTCGTTCCCGGAAGGTGTATCAAAACTTATAATTATAGGAAGAGACGGAAAAGAAAAGATGTCTATTCCGGTTATCGGAGAGTCAATATATTTACAGGACAAATGGCATCTTCTTGAGCTCAAAACTTCAACACAAAAGGCAAAAGATGAAACAGTAAGCCAGATGATTTATTTTGGAAACTAATATGTTAATTGATTTTTTTGTGAGTTTATCTTTTTATATTATCCCTTATTTAACAGGGAGGTTTTTTACTAAAAAAATCTTTCTGGCCTGGATAGTGGGAGCTTTTTTGTGGTTTGCGATATATTTTTCCGCTTTTTATGGCCTTCAATTCTTAAAAATCAATAATTTTCCTCTTGTAATACGTTTATTGGCAATAGGAATAAGCGTCTTATCACTTATAAACATAGGGTATTACCTTCTAAAGGAAAGACCTAAACCTGATTTTAATAACCTTCAAATAGGAGTATTTTTACTTGCTTTTACTTCGGTTGTTTACTTTTTAATCTGGAAAAGGAATACTCCTTATCCATTGCAGCTTAATTGGGATATTTACGAGCATATTACTCTCGCTAATCTTATATCGGACGGTAAACTCTCGTTTTTTACAACCAAAATTTCCGACACATTTACCTTTACAAGTTATTCTCCTCTTTTTGGAATTTTATTGTCTTTACCTAAAATTATTTTTCAAAGGGGACTTGTGGGCATTTATTGGTGGCTTGAATACTGGCATTATTTTTTAACTGCAATAGCTTCCTTTTTAATTGCACAAAAAGTTTTTAAGGACAGAGGCTTAGCCTTACTGGCAGCAGTTTTATCCTCTTTAACTTTTGAGGCAATAATCGCATATTCGGCTTTGTTTTTAATTCCGCAGACTATGGTGGCTTTGATTGCTGTTTTTGTAGCTTCGGAAATAATGAGTTACAAAAAAGTTTTCCTGGTAATTACTTCAATTGTCCTTCTTTTAATGCACTATGTCGTAGGCCCCCTGTGTCTTGCTTTCCTGGCTGTATTATATTTGGCTCCAAAACTTCCTATAACTTTAAGGTTTCTTAATATTATGGCTGTTTTGGCAGCGGGTTTCTTATTGGGAATAATAGGATTACATTTTCTCGGAAGCTGGCAGGTATTATCTATAGAAGAAGCTTCCCATTTTAATTTTTCGGTATTTGAAAAAGCGGGTTTTATTCTTGATTGGTACGGTATTTTCCTTTTATTTGCCCTTATAGGTTTTTTTAGTATTCTAAAAAGCAAAAGCTATTCCCAAAAGATTATTTTAATCCTTGCTATTGTTGTATTTGGAATATCTTTTTCTCCTTTTTCTTACTTTCTTAAGTTTTACGTTTTGGGGCATTATCTTACCAATCTTATAATTGTTGCCGGAATTGCGGCACTAGTTTCTAATTTTTCAAATCTTTTGAAGGCAATTTCTTTTACACTTTTAACAGTTTCCCTGGCAATTACCTTTTACAACAACCAACTTTTATACAAAGAGCCTTTGCATTTCGGAAATTATGTTACCCAAATTTCAAAAGGGGAGTTGGATGCTTCTTTGTTTCTTGCCTCTTATAATAAGAAAGGGAACGGCTTTTTGGTAAGCGATCCAAGCCTTCAGTACATCTTGGAGGCTAATTCCGGGGTTAATACGCAAGGCGGGGTATATATGAATCTATCCACAAGGAAAGCTTTGGAATCAATAAACGGTTCATATAACCCGCAGTTTATAAAGGATAAAATATTAAGTATTAAAGACGCCCTTTTATCGGATAGGAATCCGGATAGGCAGGTCCTGTTTGCGGTTGGGGGAAGATATTTCCAATGGCAGGCACTACCCAAAAACCAGAGAGAAAGCACATTTTATAATGTTTGGTCTCCAAAAAATATCACACCAAATGACCAAACGTACATAGATTTCTTAAAAAACAGCAAGCAGTTTAAATTGCTTTATCAAAATAAAGAAATTGCAATTTTCCAAGTTTTATGAAAAAGATTTTAGTAATTACGCCTTTTTTCTATCCGCATTTGGGCGGGAGTCAACAGTATATGGAGGGTTTGTACGTTTTTTTAAAGAAAAAGCATCCACAGCTTCAAATAGACGTATTATGTTATAACACGGATAAAACTAAGCCCAGAGAGCTCTACAGGGGCTTACGCCTATATAGAATCCCTGCCTGGAATGTATTACCCGGACAATTTGCTTTACCAAAGCTTTTCCCTTTGCTCAAGTTTCTTTCGGAGCATAAAGATTATGACCTTATTCATACGTCCACGAGATTTTTCGATTCTTCCTGGTGGGCTCCTTTATATGCAAAACTAACGGGTACAAAAATAGTTTTAACGGACCATTGTGCGTATCATCCTGTAAGCGGTAATAAAATTGTAGATATGGTAGTTGGAATAGTTGAGGCTACAATTGTTAGGCTTTCTTTGCATTTTTATGATGATGTATTTTCGGAAAACAAAAAAACAGCTAACTTTTTAAAAGATAACTTTGGTATTAAATCGGAAGTTGCTTATCCGGGTATTTTTGGAAATTCTGTCTTAGGACAGAAGCCTAAGAATAAAAGAGTAAAAGTAGTTTATGCCGGAAGACTTATCAAAACCAAAGGCATAAAAGATTTAATAACCATAGCAAAAAAGATTAAAGAAGCTGACTTTATTTTTGCAGGAGAAGGTCCATTAATAAAAGAATTAAAGAGTGAAGCTAAAAAGTTGGACAATGTTAAAATTTTGGGAGGAATACCTCAGAAAGAAGTTATGGAGCTTTTTAAAACTTCGGACATTTTTGCTTATCCCTCAATGCACAGCGAAGGTTTGCCATTGGCAATAGTTGAGGCAGGGCAAAGCGGAATGGCTGTAGTTGCTACAGAAAGCGGGGCTATAAATGAAGTTATTAAAAACAATAAAACAGGGATTTTGGTTAAGAGAAAAGATTTCGATGCTTTTAATAGGGCATTGAAAAAGCTTGTAGAGGATAGGATATTAAGGGAAAAGCTTGGAAATAATCTTCAAAAGTTTATTTTTGATAATTTTTCTTGGGATAAAGCCTCAAAATTAGTTCTTCAAAACCTCCCTGAACCACGTAGGGTTTAAGGTAAACATTAAATCAACTATAAAAAATACCCCGCATAAGCGGGGTATTTAATCAGCTTAAAGTAAGCTTAGTTTCCCGGAATTACCGGTTTAACTACTCCTGCAGGCAAAGGATTTTCTCCTTTAAGTTGCGGATGATCGTTTGGACCACGCTCAACTTTAATTTCCTGCGGTTGACCATTGATACTCTGTAATTTGAATACCAATTGGACTCTTACATCGGCTGCCGGTTCTCCCTGAGCAGAGTCCGGGATTTCAATACTTAAATCGCCGAGCTTGCTTGGAGTATAGATAACAGGTGATCCGTCAGGCCATTCTAACTGCCTTCCGGTATCTGCATCTACAACCCAAACCATCTGTCCGGGAAGCATTCCTTTTAAGGTAAATTGCATTTCCCATTTAGGGTTATAGACTACTTTTCCCGAAGCATCATGTCCCCATGCACCGTCACTTCTGTGAAGATATTCGGTACCCAAAGACAAAGCTACGAGTCCTCCCTGGTTTCCTCTAACAATTAATTCTCCGGGTAAACCGTGAGATTCCAAAGTACCCGCATTGGGTTCAAGGTTATTAAAGGCGACAGGATAGTGAGGTCCTATACCTCTCCAACTATTTTCAGCATTTGCTGTAAACTGGTCGTAGATAGGATAGAACCATTGTCCTTCCTGATAGTTATCCAAGGAACTCACTTTTATTTGAGATAAATCTGCCGGAACAGGAATTGCTGCTCCTATTTCCGCTCCCAAGTTAGGAGCAGAATTTCCTTCAACGCCTTGCGGTGCTAAAGGATTTGCAGAAGGTGTCTCTGCTGGAGGAAAAGTTACTGTTACTCCGCCTACACTTGCGTCAGGTGAGTTTGATGGCATAGAGCCAGGTACAGTAGCACCGGGTGTTTTATCCGGTTTTGTTGCACTAGTGGGATTAAAAATTCCTCCCGCTGTATCAACAGCTCCTTTTGCAGCGAATGCTGCTAATGCTACGCCACCTACGGCAAGCATTATTTCTTTAGTTCTTGCCATTATTTCTCACCCCCCTCTTTGTTAAAGTTTAATTTTTTCGATTTTTTTCTTAAAAATAATCCCCCTAATCCTCCGGGAATAAGCCCCAATAAAGGAAGCATTTCCGGTCCCGTAGGAGGAGTGGTTTTTATAACCGGTACCGGGGCAACAGTAGGTGTTACCGTTTGCTGGATACATCCTTGGGAAGAATCAGACTGTGTCTGTCCGTTTGTATCGGTTGCATTTACTTGGTTGATTACGCAAAAAGGGCCGTTGCTTGCGGGTATAGAGTTGGCAATTTTTGCCGTTACAACATAAGTTAAGCTTTGTCCGGCTGCTAAGTTGTTTACTGTAAAGTTAAGAGTATTATTGCTTTGGTTGTAGTTTCCTACGCCCGATACAAAAGTAACAAACTGGGGGAAAGTGTCAACAATATTAAGGGAAGGTATATTATTCGAACCGGTATTTGTAACTACAATTTGATAGTTAACGTTTTGGGAAGGGGAATATAAGGCGTCGTTAGGGCCTAAATTATGGACATATTGTCCTCCTCCTTTTCCCGGAACCTGAACGGACTTACTTATAGTAAAGTTATATGTGCAGGTTTGTCCGCCTCCATAAACGGATTGACAATCGGCATTTGCTTTCCCGGCGGATGCAGTTAATCCAAGCATCAAAAAAGTAATAAAAAGTATTATTTTTTTCATGATTTTATTAAGGAGAGTGAATTATAACAAACTATTATAGGATAGTCAAGATATCAAAATAGAAAACCAGGATGCGGAATTTTTGAAATGGGAAGTAGGATTTTCTTGAATTTGAATTCTAGATTTCAAGAATTCTTGACTTCAAACAATCAAGGTCAAAAATATCAAAGATATCCAACATCAAGGAGTCTTGCTATAATCATTAATCGGAAATCATTAATCATCACCATTTTTACTTATTTGCGTATTAGTTATCATGGAGGGTTTTTCTCCCCTTGACAAAAAGGAAGCCTTGTGGTCTAATAAGAATGCTTTTAAAGGTCTTCAAAAGCATTCCCTAAGACATTTGACCAACAAAACTATTGATTAACTACTATTTACCATTGACTATTAACCATGCCACGTTTAAAAAATTGTATATAGTAGTTAGTAAATTATAATTAAACTTATGCCATACAAGAAAAAACCACAATCTACAACCGCAAGCGTTGAAGATATTATTGGAAAACCTGCAGAAAGTACGTCTGAAAAGGCGGAAGTGCGTCCTGTTTCCGAGCCTTCTTTGTCAGAGGAAATTACTCAGGAGGCCCGTACTCCCATTGTTCATACCGAACCGGTCAGAGATTTTTATGAAGCTCCTGTTGTTCCTACTCAGGAGGTTTCGGGTATTTTAGATATCCAGCCCGAAGGACACGGATTTTTAAGGCCTAAATTTGTTCCATCACAAAGAGACATTTATATTTCCCAATCTCAAATAAGAAGATTTATGTTAAGACCCGGAGATTTAG
>JAKALN010000020.1:0-12897 GCA_021824155.1 bacterium
GGGAGTTCGCTTGCTTGACAAGCGAGGCCGCGAGGTTTGTCCCAAGCTTTAGCTCGCGGGTGTAGTTCAATGGCAGAACACAACTTTTCCAAAGTTGATACGAGGGTTCGATTCCCTTCACCCGCTCAAGCAAAGCTTGAGCGAGGCTCGCCAAGGGCGGCCCGCTCCCTTTATATGTTTATTGTATATGGGCTACTTAGTCTTAAAGACGGTAGAACATACATAGGCTATACAAATAATTTCAAAAGAAGATTTGCCGAACATAATTCAGGATTCTCAATATCAACAAAAAACAGAAGACCCTTTAAGATTTTATTTTAGGAAGAGTTTAATAACTCAATAGAAGCTAAAAAAAGAGAGATTTGGTGGAAAAGCGGCGCAGGAAGAAAGAGATTAGAAATCTATTTTAGAAAACTGAAGAAAATAGAATTCTTATAACTTCTATAAATCCCCATCCTCCTAAAAGGATAAACGCAAATCCTCCTCCTATTAAAACAAATGGGTGAGTAACGATTTCCACTGTCTTTTTTGGAATAGCAAATAAACCTATATTTAAGAGCATATGGCCAACCATTACGCCAAGGGCAAAGCCGAAAACATTAATAATTGAAAAAAGGGAAATGTATCCTGCAAAATCATCAAGGCCTAAAATAAATGGAATTGTAAAAGAAAAAACAACCAAATTTAAAAAAGAAAGTTTCTTTGCTTTTAAACTTAAATTTGGAACAAAGAATCTAAGTATAGGCCTGAATATCTTATTTACAAAATTAAGCTGAGACTGCAGTAAATATGCCGGTCTTCTCATTTTTATAAAGCTGTTTTTCTGCTTTAAAAATTCTTCAAAACTTTCCTGTGCCATTCTAAAAAGTACAACAGATGCGATAAAGACCATGACCGCCATTAAAATGGGTATTTGTTTAAATACCACCCAAAGCGTAAGAATTAAGAAGGTTCCAAAAGCATTTCCTATTGCAGTTCCAAGTTCTATGGCAACTCTTTTTTTCCAGCCGGGATTAGTCTTCATTAAATTTCCAATAAATATTGCAAAATCAATTGCCGTCTTTAAATAAACTGCAATACCTATTAAAACGTCTCTTTTTCTAAAATCCAAAATTATTTGGTTTTGTACAAATATTGAGTTTAAAAGAAGCAGTAAACCGTATAATAAAGTGGAGAGCGCCAGAAAGGTAACAAAAGTCAGCAGTATTGGAACAAACTGATGTACAAAAACTTTTTTCATGGAATAAATTCTTTTAGATTATACAATAATACGAAAACTTTTGTTTAGTCATGATTTTTGATAAAATACATCATGGCATATGGCCTATGGTAAATAGTGTATTGTAAAACTATTGGCTATGAACTATTTACTATTGGCGGAACCGGCCCTGTAGCTCAATGGATAGAGCGAGTGCGTTCTAAGCACCAGGTTGGGGGTTCGACTCCCTCCAGGGTCACACTTCACACTAAAGTGTTCAGTGTAAACTATTTGTGAGTTGGTTTGTTTACATAATTGAGTGTAAAGATGAAAGTTTTTACACAGGAATTTGCTGGAATCTTAAAAAGAGAATTAAAGAACATAATGAAGGATACTTCAAAAGTTCTTTTACAAAAGGAAGATTGCCAGTAAAATTAGTATATTGGGAAAAGTTTGAAAATAGGTTTCTGGCAGCTATAAGAGAGAAAGAAATTAAAGGATTCGGTAGGATAAAGAAGTTAAGTCTTATTGAAAGTTTGAATAGTTTACATCGAGCATAGCGAGATGGTGGATGTAGCTCAGCGGTAGAGCACCTGGTTGTGGTCCAGGGGGTCGCGGGTTCGAACCCCGTCTTCCACCCAAAATTTTTTTCCTCAAAATAATCATATGGAAGAAATTAATTTTCAAACGAAACTTTTTAGAATCAAAGATTGGACAATCCTTAAATTGCCGAATGAAGCAAGCGCAAAACTACCAACACGTGCAATAACCATGGTTTCCGGAACCATCAATGGAATTCCTTTTAAAGCATTGCTCGAACCTGATGGAAAATATGCATCAGGCAAGTCTCCTAGTCATTGGTTTAGACCCGACGATAAGCTGCTTAAAAAAGCTAATGCATCCGTGGGTGATACTGTACAGATTTCACTTAAACCTACCAAAGAATGGATTGAGCCGGAAGTTCCTGCGGATGTAAAAAAAGCTCTTTCTTCAAGCAAAAAGGCAGATGATTTATGGAAAGATATCACCCCAAGTGCCAGGTGGGATTGGATACGCTGGGTTAGAGCAGTCAAAACAGATGAAACCCGGGAAAAACATCTAAGAGTAATGCTTGATAAACTCAACAAGGGAATGAGAAGACCTTGCTGCTTCAACCGGAATTTATGCAGCGAACCATATGTATCGCATAACTGGTCACTCTTGGAACCAACAATATGATTACATATTACTTAATAAGACATGGTATAAAAGAAGATATACCTTTTGATCCGCCTCTCACGGAAAAAGGTAAAGAGCTAGCAAGATTAACCTCAGAATACTTAAAAAACATAGATTTAAAAGCAATATTTGCAAGTCATAAGTTAAGAACGCAACAAACCGCAGAATTCATAGCTAAACCTCATAAATTAGGCATAATTACAGACGAAAGGATTAAAGAGAGAATGGAATGGGAGCATGGAAAAACTTTTGAAGAATTTATGATTGAATGGGGTAAAACCGACCTTGATAGAGCTTTTGTTCCAGAAGTAGGAGATTCATCTGTAAATAAAGGCAAGATAATGAAAAAAGTTATAGAAGAGATAGAAGAAAAATATAAAGATGGAAATATTGCCATCGTGACCCATGGAGGAGCAATAGGAGATTTGCTTAGAAACCTATTCCCAGAGCATAAATTTGTTTACACAATAGGAGAACACAGTAAAGGTCCATACCTCGATATCTCTGAGTGTTCTATCACTGTAATTCAAAAAGAAAACGGTAAGTACGATCTAGTTAAATACGCAGACTTTGAGCATCTAAAAATTTAACTGTGGAGAGGGGGAGTTACTCCTTCCGATATAAGTCCGTAATCCAAAAGTTCTTTCATATCTTTTATCCTGTTATCACTATTTAATAAAACACCGATAATTTTGTGTCCGCTATAATCCAGATAAGTTACTAAACAAAGTCCTGCTTCGGGTGTATATCCTGTTTTTACCCCCTTTACTCCCGGATAACTTGTTAAAAGGTTTGTTTCATTTTCTAAAGAGTATGCTTTGTGCTGGGAATTCGCTTCAATATTATAATCAAAAGTAGATACAACATCGGCAAAAACCGGAAAATTATTAAGCGCGTAATTAGTCATCACAAGAAGATCATACGCAGTAGTATATTGGCTGCCGTCTCCTTCAAGGCCAGTAGGGTTTGTAAAATTTGTGTCGGTTAATCCTAACGTTTTTACCTTCTCATTCATAGATTTAATAAACTGTGTTCTTCCTCCCGGATATTCACTTGCAAGAGTCTCCGCAGCGTCATTACCCGAATGTAAAACTAAACCATATAAAAGTTCCTTAAGCGTTAATGTTTCTCCGGCAGATAATCCCATTGCGTCTTCTCCAACCAAATCCGTATTTGTTACAAAATACTTATCGTCTTTTTTAGGTTTTTCCAACGCAACAATAGCTGTCATTATTTTTGTGAGAGATGCCATAGGGAGTCTTTCTTTAGGGTTTTTTAGATATAGAAATTTTTTAGTGGTTAAATCGTATAGAAGGGCAGACTCCCCGTCTATCTCAGGTCTTTTAATATTTGCACTAACCGTATTATCCAAAGATGGAAGCCATAGATTAAGACTTGAAACTTCGTTGTTTTTTATTAGGCTTAAGAAGTCGGGGATAGGAGAAAGTACGCTTTGCTTACTGCCCGATGCAATGAAATATGGCCTTAAAATTATAAAAACTGTGATTATTGTAAACACCAAAAAGAGCAGAAAAAACAAAAATTTACCGGCTTTACCCATAAATTCCATTCTATCGTCTTTTTTCCTTGAAGAAAAGAGGCTGATTTGATATCATTAGGCGGTAGAGCTTGTGTAAGGAGGTGAGAATTGTGGATAAAGATTTGGTTGGGACAGTTATACATTTTTACGACAGGATATCGGTAGCTGTAATAAAACTGAGCAAAGCTCTAAAAGCCGGGGATAAAGTTAAATTTGTACACGGAGATAATGAGTTTTCGCAAACAGTTGAATCAATGCAGCTTGAACACAAGCAAATATCTTCTGGTAAAAAAGGGCAGGAAGTTGCCGTAAAAACAAATAAGGAAGCAAAATCCGGAACATTAGTTTATCTAGTCTAAATTAACATTGGGAGATCGTCTAATGGTAGGACGTAAGACTTTGGATCTTACTATCATGGTTCGAATCCATGTCTCCCAGCAATGAAATATTTTGTTTATATTCTCCGCACATCTTCAAATACTTTATACACCGGGCAAACAAATGATTTGGAAAAAAGAATAAAAGAACATAAAGCAAAAAACAATAAATCCTCAAAGTATATAAGAAGTTTTCCTTCTTTTGAACTTGTTTATTTTGAAAAGCATTCGACCCGCTCAGAAGCAATGAAAAGAGAATGGGAATTGAAACAATTATCTAAATCTAAAAAAGAGGAGTTAATCTCCAAAAACTAAATTCCGGAAACAGCGAAGATTCTTCCGATTCCATAAGTCACTCCCATTGCTAAAACGCCTCCGCTTACCACACGTATGGTTGCCCTAAAAACTCCGGCCCCTCCTACTTTTGCGCTTAATACGCCGGTTATTGCCAATGCCAGTAAAACGAAGATAAAAGCTACGGGGATCCTAATAGAAGGATGCGGAATAATAATGGCAAAAAGAGGAATTGCAGAGCCTAATAAAAATGCTATTGCAGAAGCGAGAGCAGCGTGCCAGGGATTTGTTAAGTTATTAGGGTCAATATTTAGCTCCATGTGTGCGTGGGCAGCAAAAACATCTTTAGCAGAAACTTCTTTGGCAGCTATTTCCGCTGTCTTTCTCGAAAGACCTTTTTTTTGGTAAATTTGGGTCAATTCTTCAAGCTCTTCCGTGGGATTATTTTTAAGTTCGTAATGTTCTTTTTTTAAAAGGGCTTTTTCCGTATCTCTGGAACTGCTTACGGAAACATATTCCCCTGCAGCCATGGATATTGCACCTGCGACAATACCCGCTAAACCTGCGGTAAGAATTGCAGCAGAAGAATTTGTTGCTCCGGCAACTCCCATAACTAAGCCTGCTATAGAAACAATTCCATCGTTAGCTCCTAAAACCGATGCTCTTAACCAGTTTAGCTTATGCGCAGAGGTCTGTAGCTCTTTATGTACATTTTTAGATTTTTTTATCACTCACGTATTTTATCATTTTTTAATAATTTTATTTTTAAAAAAGAATTAAACCTTATTCTCCTCATACTTATTTATCTTCCCAAAAAATACTTTATATAAGTAGATATTGGCTCCCATCACTACCGCATATAAATAAAAGGGAAGAGCTATATAAGGCGAAGAAAAAAAGCCTGCGGAAAGCTCCGTAGCCACCGAAGAACCGCCTAATCGGATTACCTGGTTAATTCCCAAAGCCCTTCCTCTTTCGTTTTCTTCGACCAAAGAAGTAAGTGCGGTTTGCTGTATGGGAATGGCCACTACTCTTAGGGCAGGTGTAATAAGGTATATAAAAAGCGCCAATGGCAGATATCTTGTAATAGGAAGTATAACAAGTAAAACTACACTTAGCGCCCGCGAGTAGGTTATGCTTTTAACGAATCCGAATCTCTTATCCAAAGATGGAGCGATTAAAAGAGAAAGGGATGCAATTACACCGCCTATGAATGTATACGAAGACATTCTGCTTTCAGGCAGCTTATAAATTATTATAAAGAAGGGGATAAGAAAGGGGGTAATTAATCCCTGTGATACTCCGTTTAGTAAGCCTGTCAGCGTAAACTTTCCTATTGTTATTTTGCTTTCCAGTTTTCTAATTTTTCCTTTTATATCGGGCGTATGAATAAAAAATAAAATTACGGTGCCCAGTAATGAAATCAATCCTGCAAGAAAGAAAATTTCTCTTGAGGGCAGAAATTTGACAAATATAGTACCGAATGCTGCCGCAATTCCGTTTAAAAATGCAAAAGTAGAATAATAAAAGGTCCGTCTATCAGTCGGAGCAAGGTCGGCAAGAACTGTATTCTGAATAGGCTGGACTGCTCCTCCTATTCCTCCGCCGGCCAAAGATCCAGTTGCCGAAAATCCACCTAATATTGCAGCCGAAAATAAGATAAATGTCGAATTCGACATCCATAAAAGAAAACTGCTTACAGGCAAAAGGCATGTGGCCAAAATTAACGTGTTTTTTCTTCCCCAAATATCCGTAGTCGTTCCGAAGAAAAGACCCAATAATGCTGTAAATAAAGTGGCCAAAGCAAAAATACTTCCTAAGAATAACGGATCATGGTGTAAATCGTTAAGAATTAAGTAGGGGAATGTTATTGCAAGCATTCCTGCGGCAATGCTTCGGGTGATTCTGGATAATAAAAGTATAGTTAATGAAATACGCTGGCTTCTTAACATAAAAATTCAAAACATTATTCATTATACAAGATAAATAATGAATTTAATCATCAGCTTTGAATTCTCCCCATGCATCTCAGTTAAAATAGGACTATAATGTATTTATGGATGACTCAAACTCTTCCAGCCTAATCCTCCTGACATACAAGGGAAAAGTACTTCTTATGCATAAACAGAAAAGTGTGATTGACGAAGAGATACACCCGTGGTGCCTTATAGGAGGAGTCAGAGAAAAGGAAGAATCCTTCGAAGAAGCTTTAAGCAGAACCGTGGAGGAAGAGGCAGGTATTAAAATAGAAAACGTTGAATATGTATCCGAATCCTGCTATCACGCACAACTTACAGATGATAATGTAAATAAAATGCAGCGTTCGGAAAACCAACTGCTTGATTTTTTTACTCCCAGAGAATTAAATAAACTTTTCCTATCGGAATCCACTCAAAATTTTATTTCCAAGCATCAGTCACTTATATCAATCCTATAGTGTTATTGACTTATTCATTATAAACTGGTACAATAGTTTCAAATAAAGGCAGATTGAAATAATACATCTGCTTTCAATATTTTCGATTAGTTAAAGATAAGTAACCACACAAAGTTTTTAGAAAAATATATCTTTCCCCTAATCCGCATTTTATTAAGCAGCTTTATTCTTTCAATCTTTTTGTTTATGTATAAAAAATATTATCCGCAAAGAAACAAACGGGGTAAATTTGCCCAAAAATCACTTCCAAACAGGGAATTAATGGAGGCGATCCGTTCTGTAGATATAATAAAGAAAAATAAACCTTTTGAAACAGAAAATAAAGTTGATCCGTCTGCAGCATTTAGAGACTTTGGCCTGTCCCAAAGACTTATGGATAATATATCTTTTAAGGAATATCTTACTCCGACCCCTATTCAGGAACAGGTAATCCCTGCTGTTTTGGTTAATAGGGACGTTATAGGCATAGCAAATACCGGAACAGGGAAAACGGCTGCTTTTTTAATTCCTTTGATAGAAATAATATCCCATGACAAGTCCGAAAGGGTGTTAATTATAGCCCCAACCAGGGAACTTGCCATGCAAATCCATGAGGAACTTAAAGACTTTTCAAGGGGCCTGGGAATAACTTCCGTACTTTGTATCGGAGGAATGAGTATATACAGGCAGAAAAATGAACTAAAGCTAAATCCGCAGTTTGTAATCGGAACTCCGGGACGCATTAAAGACCTTATATCGGAAAGGGGATTATTCCTAACCGGTTTCAGAAGGGTAGTGCTGGATGAAGCCGACCGTATGGTCGATATAGGATTCATAGAGGATATTAAATATTTTATCTCTCTTCTTCCCCAAAAAAGACAATCACTTTTTTTCTCTGCCACGATTTCGGGAAAGGTAAAGGAAGTACTTAACACATTTGTCTATAACCCGGTTACAATATCGGTAAAACAAAATGAGGCGCCGTTAAACATAGAGCAGGACGTAGTCAGGCTGGAAAACGGCTATTCTAAAATTGACAAACTCCACGACCTCCTAACAGAAGAGGGGTTTGACAAAGTACTTATTTTCGGCAGGACCAAATGGGGAGTTCAAAAACTGGCAAACGAACTTATTAAGAGGGGATTTCGAGCAGGGGCAATTCACGGAAATAAAAATCAAAACCAAAGACAAAGAGTCCTGGATGAATTTAAAAAAGGGGAAATAAAAATACTTCTTGCAACAGACGTTGCGTCAAGAGGCTTGGATATACCCGATGTAACCCACGTTATTAATTATGATATGCCGGCGAATCTTGAAGATTATACCCATAGAATCGGAAGAACCGGCCGGGCCGATAAAAAAGGAAAAGCCCTCACGTTTGTTGAGTAATAATCCCCGTTCTCAGTTATTTCTCAAATAAATTTAATATAATACACCTAAATGAGAAAAAAACTAATACTTGTAACCTTTCTGATTTTTATCCTGGTTATAATTACAATGCTTGCCGATAAAACTGTTATTAAAAGTTCCCAAACTCAAAAACTTACCGGAATAAATTTAAACAAAATACCCACACAAAGTCCCGTTGATTCCAATCCTCTTTCTATTCAGGCAATGAGAAATAACTCATATCCGGGAAGTACTATTACCATAATCCAAACTTTAGCTCCAAAACCTAACTATAACCAATATATTGCCTCATATAAATCTGACGGCCTAACTATTTACGGTCTTTTAACAATTCCCATGGGTAATACGCCCAATGGAGGATGGCCCGCAATCATCTTTAACCATGGTTATATACCACCCGAGCAATACGTAACAACCGAAAGATATGTGGCCTATGTAGATGCATTTGCAAGAGACGGTTACGTTGTGTTTAAATCCGATTACAGGGGAAACGGAAACTCCGAAGGTAATCCTGAGGGTGCTTACTATTCTCCGGCCTATACTGCGGACGTACTAAATGCTATTGCTTCTGTCAAAAAATTGAAATATGTAAATCCTAATAAAATAGGTATGTGGGGACACTCTATGGGAGGAAATATTACTCTTCGCGCCCTTGTCGTTGATCCCAAGGACATAAAAGTTGCCGTAATATGGGGAGGGGTAGTCGGAAGCTACAATGACCTTATAAATAATTGGAGAAGAAGAGTTCCGTATGTCCCTTCACCGAAAGAATTAGCCAACAGAAATAGCGGCAGGCAGAATCTAATAGCAAAATACGGAACTCCCGCACAAAATCCTCAATTTTGGAACACCATAGACCCTACAAGTTTCGTTTCAGATATAACTGCCCCGATTCAATTGGACGTGGGGGGCTCGGATGAAGAAGTCCCGGTTGCGTTTTCCGTAAACTTATACCAAAAATTACAGGCTGCCGGAAAAACTGCACAGCTTTATGAGTATCCCGGTTCAGACCACAATATATCTCAGGGATTTAATCTTGCAATGCAAAGATCTGTTGATTTTTTTAACAAATATTTAAAGTGATGTAAAGCAACTTTCCTTTTTGTAACTACTTTACAAAAACAAAAAATATTGGTAAGTTTTTAAACATGGTAAAAAATATTATTATTGCCATATTAGTAATTGCAGTAGCCGTTGAAAGCGGATATATTGTGCTAAAAAAAGCTGCACCTAAAATTACACAGGAAGTGGCTGAAAAAACTAATGTTATATCATCGGGAAAACCCGTATCCAAAGGTCCGCAACTGCTTATGAAAGGAATGAAGCTCTCTGACTCACCAATATCTAAATTTGCATATAAGGTTGCACCCGGAGACTTAAGTGCGCAGGCAAAAACAGCCTTGGCAGGATGGAGTATCACAAACCAAACCTTATCGGACGGCTCGCTTCAGGTTACTTTTACGCCTAAAAATTCTAATGACCAAAGCTCACAATATATAGTGAAACAAGGGCAAATCCTATACTTTGTAGAAATGACACCCGTTGACGACTCGGCCCAAAAAGATACGGATAAGAATTTAAGGGACGATTACGGGATAATCACAGACCAGAACGGTATCGTGCAATAAGCTTATACTTGACCTCAATGCTACAATTGTGAGAAGCTAAATCAATGGAGCAAAAACTTTGTCCGGTATGCCATACCCCGGTAACCGATAGCTACTATTTTTGTCCAAATTGCGGAAAAAAATTAAATGAACCCCCAATATCAACTTCAAAACAGATAGGTATATATGCTTTAAGCATTTTACTTCCTCCGCTTGGACTATGGCCGGGAATTAAGTATATTATTCACGGAGACGAAAAAACAAAAAAAGTAGGTTGGATAGCTGTAATACTAACGGTATTTGCGACTATTGTCACAATATGGCTTTTTATGGGGATCATGAACGGCATAAGCGGAGGATTAAATTCGCAAATTAACCAATACCAAAACCTTAACTATTGAAAATCAAAAAATGTTAAAAGTATAATTATTTTATGTTAGTAACGTATATCGGATATGCGGCAGCAGTATTTACAACCACCTCTTTTATTCCGCAGGTTTATAAAGTTTGGAAAACAAGAAAAACAAAAGGTCTTTCCTTGCCCATGTATCTTATTTACGGCACGGGGGTTTTCTTTTGGACTGTTTATGGTTTCCTGCTGAAAGACATTGCTATTCTGGCGGCAAACAGTGTCACCCTTGTTTTAGTCCTTCCAATACTTTTTGCGGAAATAAAAGACAGACGTAAATAATTATTCCCTTTTCTCTTGCTTTTTTATTTATTCCCTAAAAATATGTATTAGTGTATCTGGATTATACCGCTATTCTTTGCTAAAATGCAGTTTGGCAGTAAAATGAATAAATTTTTTATAGAAGTAAATCATTTTTTATATAAACATGCAGTCAGGCGGGTATTTTTCCTCTGCAATTCAGAATTGATGCACGACTGGCTGACTGCAGGAGGAGAACTTATCGGAAACATAAAAATATTAAAAAATCTTCTGGAAAAATTATTAAGGTATAAAAATAAAGCTTTAGAACAGTCGCTAAACGGTATATTTTTTGAAAACCCGGTAGGACTTGCCGCAGGGTTTGATTACCAGGCAAGGCTTACAAAAATTACTCCCTCATTAGGATTCGGGTTTGAAACAATAGGTACTATAACAAACAAACCTTACAGCGGAAATCCAAAACCAAGACTTGCAAGGCTTGTTAAGTCAAGATCGCTTCTGGTAAATAAAGGTTTTAAAAACCAGGGAATTGATAAGATATTAAAAAAACTTAAATTATCAAATTTCGAAATACCCGTTGGAATTAGCATAGGCAAAACGAATACAACAAAAAATACGACACAAAACGAGGCGGTAAAAGACGTAGTGGATGCATTTAAGAAAGCGGAGAATTCAAAAATAAAGTTTTCTTACTACGAATTAAATATCAGTTGTCCTAATCTTTACGGGAATATAAGTTTTTACCCATCGGAAAATCTTCTAAAACTTTTAAAGGCGGTAACAGGTTTAGGGCTAAAAAAACCGGTATTTGTTAAAATGCCTATTGAAAAAACCGACAGAGAAATATTAGATATGCTTAAAATTATATCCCAATTCCCGATAAACGGAGTAATATTCGGCAACCTTCAGAAAAACAGGGAAGACCCAAGTTTGGACAAAGAAGAAGTAAAAATGAACAAGGTGGGGTATTTTAGCGGGAAACCTACGGAAAAAAGGTCAAACGAACTTATAAAACTGGCATATAAGAGATACGGAAAGAAACTTATAATAATAGGCTGCGGAGGAATATTCAACGGAAAAGACGCTTATACAAAGATTAGATTGGGAGCAAGCCTTGTACAATTTATAACAGGCCTTGTTTTTGAGGGCCCTCAACTGGCAGCTCAGATAAATCTTGAGCTATCGGGTCTATTAAAAAAAGACGGATTTCAAAACATAAAACAAGCAATTGGTGCTGACAATAAATAAATGCTATAATTTTTTTATGCCTGTAAAAGAATCAAAGTCTAAAAAAATCTATAGGTCGGAAAAAGACAGAATGCTCGCGGGAGTAGCGGGCGGACTCGGCGAATATTTTGAAGTTGACCCAACAGTCATAAGAATTATCCTTGTGCTTTTAACTCTATTCGGAGGTTCGGGAATTTTAATTTATATTGTACTTTGGATATTAATGCCATCCGAAAGTGACGTAAATAAAACTTCTGACGACACAATTAAAACAAACGCCAGGGAAATGAAAGCAAAGGCAAAAAGCTTCGCGGACGAATTCAGGGATTTGAATTTCGCAGGCAGACCCAAAAACTGGTTCGGGATAATTATAATCGTAATTGGAATACTTTTTTTGACCGATAACTTGGGATTTTTAAGATTTCACTTATTTTGGCCTCTTATTTTAATTGCCTTGGGAATATTATTGTTATTAAAAGATAAATAATGAAGAAAAACACCGATAGACTAAAAGAACAAATTACCCAAGCAAATCAGTCTTACGAATATACCTTCGGAAGGAGGGGACATAGTTCTCATTCCGGCGCACTTCTTTTGATATTTATCGGCGCTTTGTTCCTCTTAAATAATCTTGGACTCTTATCATGGAATATCTGGAACGAATTATGGAAATTTTGGCCAGTAGTAATAATACTTCTTGGAGTGCAAATGCTTTTGGGTAAATCCCGCGGTGCCGGAAACTTAATAACACTTTTAACTCTTTTCGTTTTAGCGGGAATTTTAGCATATGTCCTTGTTTCTTCCCAAATCCTTGTTTTACCTCCAATTCGCTAGTTTTGATATAATATCCGAAGGCCCGGGTGGTGGAATGGCAGACACGCAGTGTTCAGAACGCTGTATCCGTAAGGATGTGGGAGTTCGACTCTCCCCTCGGGCACAT
>JAKALN010000020.1:12997-18855 GCA_021824155.1 bacterium
GCGGATGTGGTGAAATGGTATACACGCTACCTTGAGGTGGTAGTGCCCTTAAAAAGCGTGGAGGTTCGACTCCTCTCATCCGCACCAGGGGCTCTTAGCTCAGTGGTAGAGCACTGCGTTTACATCGCAGGTGTCGGGGGTTCAAGTCCCTCAGGGCCCACAAAAACTTATGTTTTGCTCGACAAAAACGGAAATTTTTACATTGGTTATTCAAGTAACATCAAAAATAGGTTAAAAGAACACAAAATCGGAAGAGTCTTTGCAACAAAAACTAAACTTCCAATTAAACTTATTTATTACGAAGCTTGTCTAAATAGATATGACGCTTATAAAAGAGAGAAATACTTGAAAAGTGGACCCGGAAGAAAGTTTATTAAACATAGACTACAGAATTTTTTAAAGCCTCGGGCCAGTTAGAACTCTGGACCGTGTACTTTAGACTAAAGAATAAAGCTAGTAAAAATATTGAGAATTTGGTAATATTTATAAACCAAAGTTCTAACTGGCTGAGGTAGCCAAGGTGGTCAAGGCACCTGTCTGAAGAACAGGCTATGTCAGTTCGACTCTGACCCTCAGCACAATACATCTTAAAGCTCCTGTTGGCAGGTGCCGTAGGCATCCCAGCCGCAGACGGGACTATGTCAGTTCGACTCTGACCCTCAGCACACTTTCATTTTTTTTGCTTACTTAATTACTTAAACGCACAAAGAACAGGGTCTTGACAAAACTTCCGGAGTATATAATCATAAGTTTAATGAATAAATTTAAGAAATACTCTTTTTTATTCACCGGGTTTGTTTTGGGAATCATATTTTCGGTTTTTTTAGCAACCACAGTTAGGGGCGCAAGCCCTGTTTTAAATGTCTGCGCCGACTCACACGGGAATTTAAGACTTCTTCTTAATGGAGACTGTAAGCATAACGAAACCCAATATTCCCTGAGCAATGGACTAAACGATACTCTAAGACCGCCTTTTACCTGTCCAAATTGTCAGCTGCAAAAATATGCTCAAAATTTTCATGGAGTTAATTCGGGAATAGGCGATAAGCTTGCAGGCAAAGATTTAACAAATGCATATTTATCCGGAGCAAATTTAAATGGAAACGATTTAACAGGCGCTAACCTTACAGGGGCAGATTTTACAGACGCTTCTCTTACGTTCGACGGGGACAATAAAACTACAAATCTAACGAATGCAAATTTAACTGATGCAAACTTTACTAATGCTGATCTTACCGGAGCCATTTTAGCCGGGGCAAATATAACCGGGGTCATATGGTCAAATACTACATGTCCTGACGGAATAAACAGTGACAATGTATCTAATACCTGTGCAAATGACTTGACTCCAACCACTACACCTCCACAACATTAGACAAATATATTGCAACCCTTTTTTCATATCCTATTCATAATTAGTAACTACTATTGTTATAGAAGGAGGTGATTTAAGTGAATAAAAATGCAATGATGGCCGTAGTTGTCGTCTTGGTAGTTTTAGTCGGAGGATACGGAGGCTACAGACTTTACAAACATTTCACAAGACCGGCAGCACCGCAGCCTGTGGCTCAAACCACAACTGCACCAACGGCAACACCGTCAGTGCCTCAAAATTCGGTATATAAAATGACCCAAACATCAAAACTTGGTTCATTCCTTACCGATATTAAAGGGATGACGCTATATACATATGCCAAAGACAAAACCGGAGTTAGTAATTGCACTGGACAATGTCTGGTTGCATGGCCGGCTTTTACTGCTCCAACGGCATCGGGAAATCTTCCCGAAAGCGTTACTGTAATAACAAGATCAGATAAGTCTTTGCAATATGCATGGAAAGGAATGCCGCTTTATTATTATTCGGGAGATAAAGCAGCAGGCGATACAAACGGAGAAGGAATCGGAGGAGTCTGGTCCGTGGCTAAGTAAAAGCAGCTGATAGTTGCATGGTTACAACGCTTTGCCTTATAATAAGCGTTGTTGCGGGCGTAGTTCACCGGTAGAACGTCTCCTTGCCAAGGAGAAGGTAGTGGGTTCGATCCCCATCGCCCGCTCAAGAAGTTTTTACATCCTAAAGTTTTAAATACATTCTAAGCTAGTGGTTTCTTCTCGCCTGTCAAGCAGGCGAACTCGGCAGAGCCTGCGTTCCATCGCCCGCTCAAATATTTTTTGCATATATCATTTTCCGAATATTAAATCCGTAGCTGTCCCGGAAACCCCAATACCCACATGCGTCCAAGCCGGATTGAGCTGGTTATCGTTATGAGCAGAATCTCCTGCATACATCCATTCAATTAAATGTACCCCAAGAAGCTGAAAGCCGTAACTCGAGTTTTCTCCCAAAGTATAAAAATTCAGCTTCCTTACGTTATCAGGATTATTTAAATAATCGTTAAATCCCGCATGCTCGTCCGTACTCTTTA
Organism: bacterium; assembly: GCA_021824155.1. Taxonomy (GTDB): domain Bacteria; phylum Patescibacteriota; class Microgenomatia; order Levybacterales; family UBA12049; genus JAKALS01. The sequence goes on from JAKALN010000020.1 coordinate 15,421, forward strand.
TCCGGTTAAAATAATCTGCCCTCTCTTGGGCAAACGCCGCCAGGTTATCGTCCCAGGCAAGATACCCTGAACCGTGGATGCTTCTATAGTTGTTTAATGCATCCAGTATTTCCTTGGGGGTTGCCATCCTGCTGTCAAATCCTACTTTCATAGTCCATGTGTGTGCGTCTATTTGTGTTGCTACACCCCAGGGGCCACTATCTGTAGGGGCAGGAGTAGCAGGAACATTTTCCTGATAAAATTTTTGGGAAAATGAGTACGGATTTATATTTCTTATACCTGCACTTTTATCGGAAGGGGAGGGAATTGGCAGTTTATAATTGTTATTATTTCTAAGCATATCCATCTTATACGAAACCATACTAAGCAAAAAAAGGTAAAAAACTAACATAAATCCAGCAAACCGTACTTTTCTCATCATACCCGGATTGAATTTGAATTTCCTTTTACTCATAATCATGATTATATTTAATTCTAACATGAAAGGAAATCCGCCGGATAGATTTAGCCTCAAAAACTTGACAAAACACTCAAAAATATGCAAAGCTAATGTATTGATGAAAAAGGTGTTCCTGCTCACAGGATTTTTTACTTTGACGCCTATCCTTTTAACTTTTTGCATTCTTTATTTCTCTTTTTTAAACTTCGAGAAAAAAGGCCCTCTATCCTTTTTGACAAATACAAATACCGTCTCCTACGCTGCCTTGCCCGACAGCCAGAATGCGTTAACGGGCCAATTGGTACAGCAAGATGCAAGGGTGGCTACTGTAGAAGATTTTTTTAAACGCTACAATTCACCGCTTTTGCCTTACGCACGAATCGTGGTTTCCGACGCGGACAAATACGGATTGGATTATAGACTGATTCCGGCAATAGCCATGCAGGAATCAACACTTTGTAAAAAAGCGCCGGCCGGCTCCTACAACTGCTGGGGGTTTGGAATATACGGCAAAAAAGTAACTAAATTTTCCAATTATCCTGAAGCTATAGACACCGTAACTAAAACATTAGCACTGCAGTATAAAAATAACGGACTGGAAACTCCCGAAGAGATAATGGCCAAATATACTCCCTCTAGCAACGGTTCATGGGCAAATTCCGTGAACTTATTCATGAACCAGCTTCAAATCAACCTATAGTTAGGGACTTGACAAACCTATAGTTGTGTGTTATACTCTTACGCAGATCCTAAGGTATGCCCTTCCAAATGCATACGTTAGGATTTTTTTTGGGCAAAATTTATTTTTGTCTTATATTATGAAAAAAATATTTTTGGTTTTTGTAACAATTTTTTTAATGGCGCTTAATACTCAAAAGGCTTTTGCCCAAGAGAAGGCGTCTGCTTCGTCTGCAAATATTGTTCAAACAGACACCGTTACCCAGGATGATTACCGTGTAAAAATCTTAAGTGATTATCTTGCACAGCGAAATTCTCCTTTAACACCTTATGCCGCTGACTTTGTTGAAAATGCGGATAAGTATAACCTTGACTGGAAGTTAGTAGCTGCTATTTCCGGAGTAGAATCTACTTTCGGAGAGGCAATTCCTGTTAACTCTTATAACGCTTGGGGTTGGGGAGTATATGGGGACAATGTAATAAGATTTGGTTCCTGGAAAGAAGGTATCCAAACCATTTCCCAGGGGCTTAGAGAAAGGTATATAGACAAATGGGGAGGTAAAGATATATACCAGATAGGAGCAATGTATGCTTCTTCACCGGCTTGGGCGGGACATGTAGAAATGTACATGAACAATATACAGGACTTTGCTCTAAGAAGCCCTAAAGATACACTTTCTCTTTCCTTCTAAATCTTGTATAATCGTTCTTGCCAAGCTCATGCCCAGGTGGCGAAACTGGCAGACGCGATAGGTTTAGGACCTATTACCCGCAAGGGTTTGGGAGTTCGAGTCTCCCCTTGGGCACAGCCGGTATTAAAAATTGGAATTTCTAAATTTATAATTAACGTATGATATCAGCTATTCAAAAACAAGAAGACGGAACATTAACACTAACCGTAAATATTCCCTGGAATGATGTTAAAAAAACAAGGGAAGAGGTTGTATCCGAATACGCAAAAAGCGCTCAGGTTCCGGGATTTCGTAAGGGAAAAGCACCAAAAAAAATCGTAGAAGAAAAAATAGACGATGAAAAAGTAAAAGAAGAGGTTTTAAGAAAACTTTTGCCTCAATTTTATCTCCAGGCAATAAATGAGAATAAAATAAACCCCGTTATGGCCCCGCGGATACATGTAGAAAAACTCGAAGAGGGCAAAGACTGGCAATTTCTTGCATTAACGGCCGAAGCTCCGGAAATTGACCTTGGGACATATAAAGAAAATATCAAAAAGATTACGGCTAAATCCAAGATTATAGTTCCGGGAAAAGAGCAGGCAGAGGTTAGCTTTGACAATATTGTAAAAGAGCTTCTTTCCAGCACAACGGTTAAAATTCCGAAAATTATTATTGAACAGGAAGTGGACAGGCTTTTATCCCAAACCCTGGATGAAGTAAGAAAACTGGGCCTGACTTTAGACCAGTACCTTGGTTCAACGGGTAAAACAGCGCAAGATTTAAGAAAAGAATATGAGATAAAAGCGGAAAACGATATTAAACTGGAATTCGTGCTCCAAAAAGTCGCCGAAGCGGAACATATAACGGTAGAGGATAAAGAAGTCGAAGAGGCTATAGCCCAGGCAAAAAACGAAACCGAAAAACAAAATCTTCAGGCCAACAGATACCTTCTTGCCAGTATTTTAAGGCAACAAAAAACCCTTGATTTCCTAAAGAACCTGTGATATAACAGGGCCGAATATGGCACGTAAATTTAAAACCCAATCGATAGATAAAAATCCAATAGAAGCAATTAGAGATATTGCTGTTTCTACTGTGGAACCTATTGTTAATTCCGCTGCAAATGACCTTGCCAGAGGAATGATGACAGACCTCTGGGACCAGATGCTTGGAACAGAAATAGGCAAAAAACAGGAGCAAAAAACTTCCGGAGAAATGTCTGCGGGTGAAGAAATCTCGCTAAAAAATAAATCTAAAACTGAAAATAAAGCTGAAGAAAGAAAACCTCAAATAGACTCGGGTTGGGACTATCGGGGAGAAATAATCCATTCGGAGAGAAGAATAAGGCAAACAGAAAACAGGGAATTAGATACAAAGATACAGGAAATAATGGTGGAAATTAAAAAACTGGCAAAATCCTCAAAAGAACTTGAGGTTACATTCAGGGAGATTTCCGTTGAAGACAGACCGGTAAACCCCGGAAAATACCATTTGAATTTTTTTGAATGGATGCTTTCAACAATAAGAACAGCAAGGATGAAGATAGAAGATTCCGCAAATTGGTCAAGCATGTTTGCCTCCAAGAAAAATAAAAGGGAATACTGGTCGCTGTTTAAAAAACACGGAACTTCTTTTGGGCTCTCC
>JAKALN010000021.1:0-7260 GCA_021824155.1 bacterium
CGCGTACCAAGATATTGTTCCGCTTATGTTTTTATCTGCCTCTATTCCGCTTGAAATAGATTTAACATTTTTAAGCTCTTTTGAGTTTAAATATGCCTCTGCAAGTCTGCTCCTATACGTATTTCCCCTACAAACAAAGTGGATTATCATAAACCAATTATAACAGAGGCTGTAAATTATTTGAGGCCGCCGATAACCTTGACTCTTTGCAAAAGCGAATCGTCTTCCAATACTTTACCCGTTCCCCTTACAACCGAAGTTAACGGGTCCTCCGAACGCATAACGGAAATGTGAGTTCTTTCTACAATAAGATTATCCAGTCCTAAAAGCTGGGACCCTCCGCCAGTAAGCAATACCCCGTGTTCAAGTATATCGGAGGTTAACTCCGGAGGAGAATCTTCCAAAACATCTACTATTCCGTCTATAATCCTTGACAAAACCGGCGATAAAGCCTCCCTTACCTCCACTTCTGTTACCCTTAGGCTTTTCGGAAGACCTGTTTCTATGTCTCTTCCCCTGACAACTGCCATTTTTTCCTGTGAGCTATGAACATCAAGTTCCGGATTATTTTCCCCTTCTTTTGGTTTTTGGTTTTTGGTTTTGATTTTTTGTTCATAAGCACTTCCTATTTTTATTTTTAATTCTTCCGCCGTTCTTTCACCAAGAATTAAACCGTGCCTTAACCTTATATAATGTGCAATTGCACTATCCATTTCATCTCCGGCAAGTTTTAGAGACTTACTTACAACTATTCCTCCTAAAGAAATAACTGCGATTTCGGTCGTTCCTCCGCCGATATCTACAACCATAACACCCGTAGGAGAAAAAACCGAAACAGACTCTCCTATTGCCGCTGCCATGGGCTCTTCTATTAGAAACGCTTCCCTTGCTCCTGCCGATAATGCTGCTTCCCAGACAGCTCTTCTTTCTACCTCGGTTACCGATGAAGGAATTCCGATTACCACCTTGGGCCTAGACCATGCTACGGGCAAAACATTACCTACCTCATGAACTGCCTGTATATAATGGGAAATCATTGCCGCAGTAGCATCAAAATCCGCAATCACTCCGCCGTGCAAAGGTCTCACTGTTTCTATAGTAGAGGGTGTTTTTCCGACCATCCTTTTTGCTTCGGTTCCTATAGCAATTACTTTTTTTGTTTTTTTATGCATTGCAACAACTGAAGGCTCTCTAATTACAATTCCTTTATCTTTTACCCAAACCAAAGTGTTTGCTGTCCCGAGGTCTATACCAATATCATGGGAAAAAATTGAGAAAAATTTATCAAACATAAAAAGAGTTTAGAATTTAGGGTTCAGAATTCAAAACTTTAACTGTAATTCTTAATTCTGAATTATAGATTCTGAATTCATTCTATCATCTTGCCCAATGATTTCCAATATGTTAGGATATTTGTGTGAAGATAATAAATATCTGCAATAAAGTTATTGAATACAGCTTTTACGCAATATTTTTCCTGGTACCTCTTGTTCTTGCCCCTGACACATCCGAACTTTTTGAGTTTAATAAAATGTGGCTGACTTATATCCTGTCCCTTGTTATTCTTGCTGCTTGGGCTTCAAAAATGGTTATAAGGCGCCAGTTTAAAATACAAAGGACCCCTCTTGATATTCCTATTCTCTTATTCCTTACGTCACAAATAATTTCGACCATTTTTACTTTAGACAGACACATTTCCCTTTGGGGATATTATTCCCGGTTTAACGGAGGGCTTTTTTCTATAATAACTTATATTTTTCTTTACTATGCGTTTGTCTCAAATTTCCGGGGAAATGCAAAATCCATAGTAAAAAGGCTTATTGCCGTTATCCTTTCCTCCGGAGTGATCGTTGCTTTATGGGGACTTCCTTCTCATTTCGGGTACGACCCAACCTGTCTTGTTTTTAGGGGAACTTTTGACGTTTCCTGCTGGACTTCCGACTTCCAACCAAAAGTCAGAATATTTTCAACGCTCGGGCAGCCTGATTGGTTAGCCGCTTATCTTGCCACCTTACTACCTATAGTTGCAGCACTATTTATAAGAAGCAAACTTTTTAAAGAGGCAAAGGCCGGTATTAAACTTTCTGCAAAAGATGCCGCTTTTGCCGTACTTTACTTTTTGATTTTTGTGTTGTTTTATCTTGATTTACTGTACTCAAATGCTAAATCGGGCCTTTTGGGTATTTGGACAGGAGCAGTTTTTTTCGCCGCTTTCTATTTATTCTTGAAGTTTAAAGACAAAGGGGAAAAAGTAAATAAATTCACTTTGGACCTTAAGTTTCTGGTTTTAGCTGCTGTTTCCGTTCTTGTTATGACATTTATTGTTGCGACTCCTTTTACATTCCTCCGCAATTATTTCACGTTTCAAGGGCTTAAAGGCAATATTTCTTTACTTGTCAGCAAACCGAAAGTTGTTCCAACACCTAAACCTAATGTAAATACCGGGGCCACTGTTCCCGTTGCAACAGCCGGAGAGCTCGGCGGGACAGACTCGGGAAAAATAAGGCTTTTAGTCTGGAGAGGTGCTATAGATGCCTGGCTCCATAACCCAATTATAGGCACCGGTGTTGAAACATTTGCATTTGCTTACTACCAATACAGGCCTGCCGCACATAACCTTACTTCCGAATGGCGTTACCTTTACAACAAAGCCCACAACGAATATCTAAACTATTTAACAACTACCGGGGCAGTCGGGCTATTAACCTATCTTTCCATTATTGGACTTTTCCTATACTTTACGCTAAAAGCTTTACTTAAAAATAAGACAAACGATGAAAACAGGCGTACTCTAATATTAGGATTAGTATCGGGCTATATAACTATTCTTGTTACAAATTTCTTTGGATTTTCGGTTGTAATAATCAATCTTTTCATCTTTTTGATTCCTGCTTTAGTATTTACCCTTTTAAATTTGATAAATTACGACAAAAATATAAGCTTTGCTCTGAATAAAAAAGTTGACGGCACTAAACCAACTGACGAAACATACAAAGTAACTGCTCCTTTTTGGATTGCAATAGCAGCAATTGTAATTGTATGCGGATATTTTGCAATTAGTCTTATAAATGACTGGAATGCGGACAAGGCCTATGCAAAAGGTTATAATCTGGACAGAGCCGGAGATTACCAATCTGCATATCCCCTGCTTCATCAAGCAGTAAGTCAAAGGCCGGACGAACCGGTGTTTAAAGACGAAATGGCCGTTAATGATTCCGTACTTACGATATCCGTTTTAAGACAGGCCCAAAGCCAACCTGCACAAGCAAGTCAGGCAGCAAGTTTGGCACAAAAACTGGCTGAGGAAGCAGTAAAAACCAGTGATGAAGTTACATCCCAGCACCCAAATAATGTAGTATTCTGGAAAGACAGGGTAAGAATTTTCTATACTCTAGCGCAGGCAGACCAACGGTACTTCCCTCTTGCCTTAGACGCAACCAAAAAAGCGGCAGAACTTGCTCCTACGGATGCAGATATTTCTTATAATTTAGGCATACTCTACGGACAGAACGGAGATACCAAATCGGCTGTTTCAACCCTTGAAAATACCGTTAAATTAAAACCCGATTTTGTGAATGCTTATTATGCATTGGGTATTTTCTACCATCAACTCGCAATAAATAACAAAGGCCAAGTGGTAAACCAAAACTACCAGCAAAAGGCAGTTGATGCGATTAACCAAATGCTTAAACTTTCCCCGGGAAGCCAACAGGCACTCGATGCACTCAAAACTTGGGGCGGAAGCAAATAATTATTTGCTGAGCCCGCTTGCAAAACCGCAGTTTTGACAAGGGAGGGCAAGAACTCCACCCGATTTATAGAATATTCCCCTAATTTCTGCTAAAATATATATTAGCTGCCGGAAAGAAATTATAAATAATGTTAGAAATAGTAAAAGCCCCCAACCCAGTCCTCTCGCAAAAGGCAAAAAAAATAGCCAAAGTGGATAAAGCTGTTATAAAGCTTATTACCGATATGGAAGAAGCCTTACTGGCAGCAACAGACCCGATAGGCGTCGGACTTGCCGCACCGCAGGTTGGAAAATCTCTTCAGCTTTTCATTGCAAAACCCACAAAAAAATCAACACTGATGGTTTTTATAAATCCCCAAATAACTAAAAGAGCAACCAAAGAAAGAACTATTAAAAAAGAGGAGCACAAAAAACTTGAGGGATGTCTTTCTTTGGTTAACATATGGGGAGAAGTTGAAAGATTCGATAGTATATGGGTTTCGTATGTAGACGAAACCGGTAAAAAACACGGCAGAAGGTTTGACGGTTTTATATCAACCATAATCCAGCACGAAATTGACCATTTAAACGGGATACTGTTTCCAAGAAGAGTCCTTGAACAAAAAGGAACACTTTATAAATCCGAAAAAAGCGAAAAAGGCGAAGACGTTTTTGAAGAAATTAAAATTTAATGAAAATAGTATTTTTTGGTGCCTCATATTTTAAAGATTTGGTTCTTCCCTACTTAAAGGATTTTGAAATAGAACTTATCGTTAATGAGAAAACTGAACTTGAAAAAGTTTCTAACGCAAAAGCGGAAGTTGCAGTTTTGGCTGCTTTTGGAAAAATCCTTCCAGAAGCTGTTTTAAAACATTTCAAATATGGAATACTAAATATCCATCCCTCTCTTTTGCCCAAATTTAGGGGTCCAAGTCCCGTACAAACTGCAATTTTAAATGGTGAGAAAGAAACCGGAGTTACTGTAATAAGGCTCGATGAAAAAATGGACCACGGACCAATTCTTGCGCAAAAGGCTATTGAGATTTCCAATGAGGATACAGCCGAAACTTTATATGAACGACTATTCCCACTCGGAAGTAAATTAATAGCTGAAAATCTTGAAAAATACCTTAATAATGATTTAAAACTTACTGTCCAAGACCACAGCAAAGCAACTTACACTAAGATGTTAAAACGCGAAAGCGGTTTTTTTGAACTTGAAAATCCCCCATCTTTAGAAAAATTGAATTTAATGATTCGGGCTTTCCATCCATGGCCGGGGGTATGGACCAAATTCAGAATTCAGAATTCAGAATTCAGAATTAAGTTTCTTCCCGGAGAAAAGGTTCAAGTGGAAGGCAAAAAACCAGTTAGTTACAAGGATTTTATAAACGGATACCCAAATATAGACAAGAAAATTTTATCAATCTTAAAATAATTGAGTATGGATTCTAAATGCTAGAGGTTGGACCTTGAAGTTGGAAAGTAGCAGTTAGAAATAAAACACCTATCTTCTAACTTCAAATTCAAGCTTCCAGTTTCTATCGTCTACAATCAAATTAAACTGCGGAGGTTACCGGGGTTTTTTCTGTTTTTTGAACTTGGGGTTTTGTAGCATTTTTCCAAATCCTTAAACACTTTGTACAAAGCCTCATTGTTTTTCTTGCCCCGCCGACACTTAACCTAACTGTATGTAGATTGGGCTTAAAGACTCTTCCTGTTCTGTTTTTTGCATGAGACACATTATGTCCATACATTATTCCTTTTCCGCAATTAAAACATTTTGCTGCCATAGTTAATTTTGATATTAGAAATTAGATGCTAGATGTTAGATTTTGAGGTTAGAAGTTGAATTCCAGCTTCTATTTTCCAATTTCAAGTTCTAACTTCTAGTTTCCACTGTCTACCATCAGGCTAATATGATATCATATATTCAACTTTTGAACAATGGGAATAATGTTAGGTCTTATCATGTTGGTAATCCTTATCTTCTCCGCAATATTGCATGAAGTTGCCCATGGATTGGTTGCGGAACGCCTCGGAGACCCCACCGCAAGGCTTTCGGGAAGATTAACACTTGACCCAAGAAAACACATAGACCCTTTCATGAGCATACTTTTGCCTCTGGTTTTGATACTATCGGGCTCCCCTGTTATTTTTGGAGCCGCAAAACCTGTTCCGATTGACCCCTTTAACCTAAGAGACGGAAGAAAAGATATTGCCCTTGTTTCGCTCGTTGGCCCATTAACCAATGTTGTTATTGCTATTTTATCTGCGGTTATATTAAAAGTATTAAGACTGTATGCTCCCGGATTGGAAACGGGGGCATTTATTTTTCTTTATGTTTACCCTATACTCTTAATGATTACCCAAATAAATCTTCTTTTGGCAATTTTTAACCTTATACCTATTCCTCCACTGGACGGGTCAAAGATTTTTTCATTGATTCTCCCGGAAAGAGAAGCTGCCACTTACCTTTCGCTTGGCTCTATAGGTTTTATAATAATATTTTTCCTACTTGTCTTCCCTATCGGAGGATTTTCATTGGAGGGACTATTATTTAATCTTTTATCCTTCTCCGAAAGACTTTTGGGGCTTTAACTCTATAATCATTTTTGAGGCTAATTTTGTTCCGACAGAATGAGTCTAAAAACATTATAAACCCTGTTGTCAAGTTGACAAGTTTTAACCTTTTGATATACTTATGTTGTTCTTTGATATTAGAGGTAGTTGTGAGATTTTCCTCTACAATTTCACTGGATTATAGGTATCCCGAAGTTCTTCGGGAGACAGAGCGATTTACCAATGTTTCCGCGTGAAACAGGTTTAGCTCACCTAGTTAATGGTCCGGGGAAACGACAACTATGCTCGATATCAAAGACAGAACTTATTTTATTTTTTTCTCCTCTAACGAGGCTTGCCCTTATAACCTTCTATTTGATAAAATCAATTGCAGCGCCGAAGTGACTCAGTGAACGGAAGCTTGCTGAGTTGGCCTGCTTGACAGAGCGGCGAGTAGCTGTTTAAAATTCTAGCCGTCTTAGCTCAGTGGTAGAGCAGCTGTTTTGTAAACAGCAGGTCGTCGGTTCAAATCCGACAGACGGCTCAATAACACGGCTGAATTTTATTTGGAAAACAGCTTTTATTATTTTTGCTGAGGTGGCGGAGTAGTCAATCGCTCGTGGCTGTAGACCACGCGGCCGAAAGGCCTACGGGAGTGCAAATCTCTCCCTCAGCACAGGTGCCGGCTTGGCTCAGTGGTAGAGCAAGTCATTGGTAATGACTAGATCGTGGGTCCGATTCCCACAGCCGGCTCAGTTTGATATAATATCGCGAAAGGAGGATGTTATAAATGCCAAAAAAAGGAGAACACAGAGTAAAATTAGGTTTAGTATGCACTGTTTGTAAAAACAGGAATTATGTTACAACAAGAAACAAAATAAATACAGAAGAGAAACTGTTGTTAAAGAAATTCTGCAAACACTGCAGAAAAGTAACCGAACACAAAGAGAGCGAAAAGCTTAAATAAA
>JAKALN010000021.1:7360-16469 GCA_021824155.1 bacterium
AACCAAATCCGAGCGTCCCTGCAAAAACTTCTTAACCTGCAAATAACTTTATTTTCTCCCCTAAAAGTCCTACACTGATTATATATGGCAATAAGACATTACCATCATCACTACCATTTCAGCTACTTAACTTCTAAGAAAAGGCATTTTACTTCACTTATTGTTGTTATTTCCGCCATTACCCTTATCCTTATTGTTCTTTTTAAGTTTTTAAATCCCCAGTCCCAAGTTGATTTAAAGGACTTATCCTACCAGGATATTCTTCTTGCCTCGTTTAATACTTTATTCAGGTTATTTGTGTCTTATGTTTTTGCGCTTGTGCTTTCAATTCCCATTGCCCTTTTTATTACAAAAAGCCCTAAAACCGAACGAATAATGCTTCCCGTTTCGGATATTATCCAGTCCATTCCGATTTTAGCTTTTTTTCCGGTAATTGTTCTTGCTTTTATAAAACTCCATGCAATTGAAGGAGCCGTTATCTTTATTCTATTTATGGCAATGTTATGGAACCTGGTTTTTAGCATGATTGGAGGCTTAAAAACAATTCCCGAGGACATTTTATCTGCAGCCAAAATTTTCGGTTTAAAAGGGTTTAAAAAACTTTGGTACATAACAATCCCCTCTATTTTCCCCTATATAATAACCGGTTCGCTCCTTGCCTGGGCACAGGGATGGAGCATTTTGATAGTCGCGGAAGCTCTGCATAGCTATATCCCGAATGGCAGTATGTCCCAAGACCCTCTGGGACTTGGAAGTTTATTGGTAAATTCTTTTTACGGAGGCCAAAATTCCGTATTCCTTGCTTCATTGGCTATTATGGTTGTTCTTATTACCCTGATAAATTTTTTTGTCTGGCAAAAATTACTGCATTTGGCGGAAAGGTATAAATTTGACTGACGTAATTATTTTAAAAAATATAAATAAGGTTTATCCGGGATCCAAAGAAACGGCTGTTTCCGATTTTAGTGTCGAGGTTAAAGACGGAGAATTCCTTTGCCTAATAGGTCCTTCGGGATGCGGAAAATCAACTGTTTTAAAAATGATAGCTGGCCTTGAAAAACCGACAAACGGCAGCATAGAAAAACCATTAAGCGTTGGCATGGTTTTTCAATCAGGTGCACTTTTACCCTGGCTTACCGTAGAAGAAAACGTTGCATTTCCTTTATATGCTAAGGGCCTTAGCAAGGAAAAAGCCGAAGATTTAACTAATAAATATGTGCAGATGGTAAATCTTGGAGAGTACAAATTAAAATATCCAAGAGAACTCTCCGGAGGCCAAAAACAAAGAGTCGGAATAGCGCGTGCCTTGGCCGTTGAACCTCCTGTGCTTTTGCTGGATGAGCCTTTCTCTGCCCTTGACCCTATTACCACGGATGAAATGCACTCTTACCTTCTTAAAATATGGAAAGAAACGGGCAAAACTATTGTTATGGTTTCACACTCTATGGAGGAAGCAATTATTCTTGCCGACAAAATAGCAATAATGAAAGAAGGCAAATTGAAAAAAATAATAGACGTAGAACTTAAAAGACCGCGGCAGGAAGAAGAAAAAAATTTCATAACATTTTTAGAAGAAATAAAATTGGAACTTAATTCCTAGGTTTGACTGCCGGTTTTCTTAATGTTATAATCCCCATTTGTGAGAGTGAATATAGAAGCTATTTCCGGCTGCAGAGGCTGCAAACTTAGGCCTGAATGTTCTTTCGGAGAACAATCTATCAGACTGATAGACAGTAAGGCACTGTCGAAAGCGGAGGGAGAAAGCATCATTCAAAACTATATTGCAAGAGCAAAAGTGGTAAATCCCGATTGCCCGAGAAGCGATGTAATATTTTCCCCGACTCCCAATCAGTAAAATCATGCCAAAAAACATAGAGTCATCCCCATCATCAAAAGATAAATCAAGCTGCGGAAGATGTGTGTCTGTAAGAAATTGTGAAACAGTTAGGAAAATTATACGGGAAATGAATGTCTTTGCGCCGGGTTGGTTGCCAAGAGTGGAGCGTATAAGAATTGAGGAAGAAATAATTTCAACCGGCTGCCCTACGAAAGACAAATAAAACAGAAGCCAATAAGCCCATTGAAATTCCCAAAATAGCTCCTCCTATTACATCGGACAGCCAGTGTTCCCCCAAATAAATTCTGCTGATAAACATTGTTATGTCAAAAACAAAAATAAAAATAAAGATAATTAGCTTTGAAAACTTGGACAATCTGTTTGAGTTTAATACCATTATCAAAAGCAGTGCGGAAATAAAAGCAGTTCTCGCAGAGTGACCGGAAGGATAAGAAGAGCCGGGCTGGACGTAAGAGCTTGGAAATTGAAAACCAATATCGTAACGGAAAAACCTGTAAGAAGGTCCCGGATGCGTCACAAATATCTTCCCAAATAATTCAAACGCGTAAATTGCAGCATATGGAATAAGAACAAAAAAAGATTTCAATTTACGCATTGAAGTAACTATTATAAGTAAAATAATAGTTGCAACTTCTGCGCTGCCTATTAAACTAAACAGCGAAAAAGAAGTATCAACTGCCCTTGAAAGATGGTTTTGAATTCTTACCGTAGTATCAAAATCTAACGACGTAAAAACGTCCTTATGTACAAAATAGGAGAAAAAAACGAACAAAGTAAAGAAAACCGCAGCAAAAAAAATAAGAAGTTTTTTATTCATTAACATATTATAACAGCAAATAGCGTCTAATAAATAGATTTTTTTGAAGTTAGAAGTGAGATTTTCTTGAACTTGATGTCTAGAATTCTTGAGATCAAGATATCGAAAATTCAAGATCAAAAACGTCAAAAATATCCAACATCAAATAATCAAACCTGTTAGAGGTCAAGCTCTTTGAGGAATTTTTTAAATTCTCCGTTAATATCGGGGTGTTTAAGACCATGCTCTACGACTGTTTTCATATACTCAAGCTTATTTCCGGTGTCATAATACTTTGCGTTTTCTATTTCAACCGCGTAAACCGGAACACCTTCATCTTTTAGAAGATTAATGGCATCAATTAGCCACAATTCTCCCCCTTTACCCGGACTTATACGCTTTAAGGCGGAAAAAATTTCGGGGGGAAAAATGTACGCTCCGTGAGTTGCTAAATTTGATGGCGCCTGTTCGGGTTCAGGTTTCTCTACAATTGCGTTAATCTTATAAACATTACCCTCAACCGGTACTATATCTCCGATTCCATAACGCTTTAAATCTTCTTTTTTTTCAATCCTGACACCCGATATGACAACTCCTCCGTATTTTTCGTGGACTTTTATCATTTGGGAAAGTCTGGGAGGCTTTGCATAAATAAATTCGTCTCCCCAAAGCACGGCAAATGGCTCATCTTCAATTGCAGGCTCAGCCGAAAGAACGGGCGTAGCATTTCCGTAAGCACCTTTTTGTCTTATATATATAAAGTTTGCCATCTCGGAAATTCTTTTTACTTGCTCCAATAATTCTGTTTTTCCGCCCTGCTCCAGATTTTTTATCAAATCTGCATTGGGAGTATCAAAATGGTCCTCTATTGCCCGTTTAACCGATCCTGTGATTATAATAACATCTTTAATTCCCGAATCTACCGCTTCCTCAACCACATACTGGATAACAGGCTTATCTACTATCGGAAGCATTTCCTTAGGCATTGCTTTGGTCTGGGGAAGAAATCTTGTTCCAAAACCTGCCGCGGGAATTACCACTTTCCTGATTTTCTTATCCATAACCTCTTGATTGTAATGCCGGGGTTATTTCCCTGTCAACCCTGTTAAATAGTGCTATGCAATTTAACAGGGTCAACTGTTTTTACTTTTTCTTACCGGAATTAACAATTCTTCTAACGTTCTCCTTTACATAGATTTAAATTTCTGGTATCATTGTCAATTGATATGGCTACAACGCCAGTTATTTTTTTAAAGGAGACACGGGACGAACTTAAGAAGGTTGTTTGGCCTACAAGAGACGAGGTAATCAGACTGACATCCGTAGTAATTGTTGTAAGCCTTATTGTAGGAATATATTTGGGAGGACTGGATTATATTCTCACAAATTTATTAACTCTAATTATTAAATAAATTTATGGACGACACAAATACAGAATTGACCGAAGAAAAGCAAGCTTCCTCAACGGAAGAAGTTCAGGCACCGGAAGAAATGAAAGATGAAGCAAAAGAAGCTACAAGCTCTGCTTCCGATAATGCCAAATGGTACATTGTTCATACATATTCCGGACACGAAAATAAAGTTGCAAAATCCCTAAGACAAAGGGTCGAATCAATGGGATTTGAAGAGAAAATTTTCGATATAATTGTCCCTACAAGAAATACCATAAAAGTTTCCCAGGGCAAAAAAGAAACCGTTAAGGAGAAAATTTTCCCGGGATACGTATTGGTAAAAATGATTTTGGATGACGAATCGTGGCTTTTGGTAAGAACAACCCAGGGCGTAACTGCTTTTATCGGAGCGGGAAACAAGCCTTCCCCTATCTCGGATAAAGAAGTAGAAGCAATCCAGAAGTTTATAAAAACAGAAGAACCGTTGTATAAAGCGGCTTTTGTCCAGGGAGAAGCAGTTAAAATTGTTGACGGTCCTTTTACGGATTTCTTGGGAACAATTGATGACATAGATGAAGCAAAAGGCAAAGTTAAAGTGTTGGTTTCCATATTTGGACGCGAAACACCTGTAGAATTAGATTTCTTACAGGTTGCCAAACTGTAATAAAATCCTAAGCACTAATTTCTAAATTCTAAATAAATTACAAATAGTTAAATTCAAAAAAGTTTAGGATTTAGATATTAAGATTTAGAATTTGCGAGTAAAACGAGATTTATGGCTAAAAAGATAAAAACAATCATAAAACTTACTATTCCCGCGGGAGCAGCTACGCCTGCACCACCCGTTGGGCCTGCTTTGGGACAGCACGGACTTCCTATTATGGAATTCGTAAAAGCTTTTAACGACAAAACTGCCGACCAAAAAGGTACAGTTATTCCTGCTGTTATTACCGTTTATGAGGATAGAACTTTTTCTTTCATAGTTAAAAAACCTCCGGTTGCCGAAATGATTAAAAAGGCACTTGGAAAAGAAAAGGGATCACAAAAACCCGGGAAAGAACCGGCAGGGAAACTTTCAAAAGCCCAGGCAGAAGAAATTGCAAAAGCAAAAATGGAAGACTTAAATACAACAGAGCTTGAACCGGCAGTAAAAATTGTAACCGGAATAGCAAGAAGTATGGGAGTAACGGTCGAGTAAACTCGACAAGTTCTAATTTCTAAACAAAATTTAATGTCCAACATTCAAAAGCTTTAGGATTTAGAAATTAGGATTTAGAGTTTGCGACTGAAAGGAGAATTATGGGAAAAATAAGAGTAAGAACTTTAGGCGACGAAGAAGCCGAAAAGCAGCAAAAAGAAGAATTAAAAAAGAAAAAAGAGGTTAAAATAGCCGAAAAGAAAGCCGAGAAAAAAACGGAAGAAATTCCTGTAGAGAAAGCGGAAGAAAAAGCTGAGGAAATACAGGAAGTAAAAACCAAAAAAGAAAAGTTCCAGAAAAAAGAAAAGGCATATCATTCAACCACATACTTCTCCCTATCGGAAAAAGTTGACAAAAAGAAAACATATTCTCTTTCCCAAGCGCTAGAGCTTTTGGAAAAATTACAAAGAAGCAAATTCGATGAAACAGTAGAGCTTCATTTAAATACCGTTTCCGGCGGAATTTCCGGAAATGTCACCCTTCCCCACGGAACAGGCAAAAAAACAAGAGTTGCAGTAGCAAGCGATGCATTAATTGCCGAAGTAGAAAAAGGAATAATAAACTTTGACGTTTTGGTTGCAGACCCGTCAATGATGGCAAAACTGGCAAAAGTTGCAAGAGTTTTAGGACCAAGAGGATTAATGCCCAACCCTAAAAACGGAACAATAACCTCAAAGCCGGAAGAAGTTGTAAAAAAATATGAAGGAGGACAAATTTCCTTTAAAACAGAGGCAAAAGCTCCTATCCTTCATTTAACTGTTGGAAAAGTTTCTTTCGGACCAAAAAAACTTGAAGAAAATATAGAAACAATGGTTAAAGCGGTTAAAAAATCAAATATACAAAATGCAACCCTAAAATCCACAATGAGCCCCGGAATTAGAGTAAGTCTCTAAGAATCCTTGTTTGACTTTAATCCGACTATTCCTTATCATTTAGGTATGGAACAAGGAGAAGGATTAATCCCGGTTGAACCTCCAAAACCACCCGAAAGAGACAGGTCAATCGAAAAAGAACTTGATACTACTTTTGGAGCATTCCGCGATGTCTTAAAAGATTTACAGCAAAGAAATCCGGGTCTTTTTAATCCGCCAACAAGAGACGCTTATGAGGCAAACCGAGCCTCACTTCCCTGGCCTCTTGATCAAAAAAATGCCGGATTATTCTTTGGCTTTGAAGAAGGTGCGGAAAATGACGGACTGGAAATAACATGGGAAGACGAAAACGGAGAATACAACAAAATAGACCTTGGGCATACAAAAGTAAGAGTAAAAAGTGACAAATTATTACATGAAGAAGCCCCTAAATATATTGTAGAAAGACAAGCCTTTTATGAGAGAATGCAGGGAGAGCGGGTTCTCTCCTATTCCAACGGTTATATGAGTGACTTTACACTTGGTACCCCTCCAGACGAAATCCCAATGAAAACAGCTTCTTCGGGACAATGGGTAATATCAAACGACAATTTAAGACTTGAAAGAATTCTTGAAGGTTTAAAACAGTACTCCGCTTCCCTTCCTCCCACACAATAACCCTTGACGCTTTTAGTTTTATTTGATAAACTCTTAAAACCTAAGACAGTGGGCGCAAAAATAAGTCCTACCGAGGAGAGAATAAGTATCTAGTATTTCGTATCTAGTATTTAGCAGCTTCCTTAGGGAAGCTTTTTTTATGGTTTAAGTTTTAGGTTTTATATTTTAAGTTTAACATTATGGACGCAAAAGTAAGCAAAAACAGACAAAAAAAAGAACAAATAGTTGAAGAAATAGCAGAAAAAGCTTCAAAGGCTAAGGCTTTGGTATTTACAAATTACCAGGGTCTTACCCATAAACAGCTTGAGGAGCTTAAAAAGGCTATAAAACCTCTTGAAAGCGACTACGTTGTTGCAAAAAACACCTTGGTATTAAGGTCTTTGGAAAAAGCTAAGATTAAAATTGAAAACCCGCAGTCTTTAGACGGACCAACCGGAACAATGTTTCTTTATGGAGATGTTGTTGAGCCTCTTAAAAAACTTGCAAAAATGATTAAAGATTTAAACCTCCCTTCGGTTAAGTTCGGGATATTAGATAATGAGGCCATCAGCAAAGAACAGGTATTAAAACTGGCTACCCTTCCTTCCAGGGCAACCCTTATTGCTCAATTTGTAGGCGGAATGAAATCCCCAATTTATGGCCTTCACAGAGCATTAAACTGGAATCTACAGAAATTAGTCTTAACACTTAAAGCAGTAGAAGGTACTAAATCCAGTTGATGGTGGACAATGGAAACTGGAAGCTAGAACTTGAGGTTAGAAGTTAGAATCTAGCATCAAGCTTCCAGCTTCAAAATCTAACATCTAGTTTCGAGTTTCTATCATCAAACAGGAGGTGAAAGTTTATGGCAAAATTATCAAAAGACGAATTAATAAAAGCAGTTGAAGAAATGTCCGTTTTAGAACTTTCCGAGCTTGTTAAAGCTTTGGAAGAAAAATTCGGAGTATCCGCAATGGTTGCCGCAGCACCCGCGTCAAACGCGGCTAGCGCAGCAGCAGAAGCAGGAGAACCCGCAGAAGAACAGACAGTATTCAATGTAGTTGTTGCAAATTCAGGTGCAAATAAAATAGCAGTTATCAAGGCTTTGAGAGAATTAGTTCCAACATTGGGACTTAAAGAAGCAAAAGACTTGGTTGACGCCGCACCGAAAGAAGTAATGACAGCAGTTAACAAGAAAACAGCAGACGAAGCTAAAGAAAAGCTTACGGCTGCCGGCGCCACCGTTGAACTGAAATAGTTCAAGGCAAGTACCCTTGGGGTACGCAACTGTTAAACTGAAATAAGATACAGTTGATGCAAATATAAAAAAGACTCCTTGGGGAGTCTTTTTTATTGTTTTTTGAAATAATCCTTAAAATACCTATTGACAAAGATGATACGATTTGTTACTTTATAGGCAATTAATTATCACATTGATTAACAAGAGAATACTCTTGAGCCTATGACTAATCAAACCATATCAATCAATAATCTACCCGACCTTTTAACAGTCCGTGAAGTGGCTCAGGTTTTGCGCGTTTCCCCATTAACAATAAAACGCTGGGGCAAAAGAGGAAAGCTTCCTGCAATAAGAATAAATAGTAGAGGCGATAGACGATACAAAAAAGAAGCAGTACTTTGGCTCCTCGGAATCCAACAAAAAGAAGAATAATTCTGCAAAGCAGAATTAAATTAACCTAATTATTCTAATTACCCTAATTAACCTAATATCTAAGTAACTTTTCTATAAATTGAGTTAAAAATTAAGTTCAATTCTTTTCCCTCTTGCCATAAACTCTTAGCTTCATCTTTCAATTGCGGATTTGAAATAACAACCATTCTGATAAAGTGTTTCGCTTCTCTACTCTCCTTCTTGCATATCCCAACTTTATGCTTAAAATCCATCTTACTTTCCGCATCATCTGCCTCACAATAGTTAGCACCAACGCTGGTTCCAGCTTTTACCAGTTAAGTTATTAATGGGTCTGTTATTGGACCTCTTGGGATTTTCTTGCAAAACTTAATAATATTTTCACCAAATTTTGCTGTTCTTTCTTCTAAGTCAAATTTCTTGATATTACTAGTCATTCTTTAGAGCAATTAGATTAATTAGAAATTAGAAATTTTATTGTGTCCCTACCACCCACCAGTCAAAGTTAATTGGTTTAGCCTGAGCGCTTGGAATCTGTACTATGAATTTACCTTCCGCTTTAGAAGTTACGGAAATGGTGGTTGAAGTTAAGCTTGTTGCTGTAACAAATACCTTAGAAGTTGAATGCATAGAAGGAGTATCTATTTCAATTTGGGTTAAGCCGGAACCAAGAGTTGCACTTCCGACACTTGCAGTACCTTTAATTG
>JAKALN010000031.1 GCA_021824155.1 bacterium
CTACGACCAGGACCCTGGAAGCATCTTCCTATGATCTGCAAAAAATGCCCTGGACGCTATTTTTAAACCAAGCCTCGCGCTTTGCGGTCCCGTTATTTTTTATGATTTCGGGGTTTGTCCTTGAATTGAGCTATCCATATAATGCAAATTATTTAACCTATCTTAAAAAAAGAATAAACCGGATTTTTATTCCTTACCTTTTCTGGAGCATTATCTATTATTTTTTTATTTATTATCAGCATAGAGACCCGAATTTTTTGAATTCTCTTTTTACAGGAAACGCTTCTTATCAGCTTTATTTTATTCCGGCCCTTATTATTTTCTATTTAATTTTTCCTCTTATCCACAAATATTATAACCTTGTATGCAATAAATGGTCGCTAATTTTATTTGGCGTCGTACAAATCTTTATTCTTTACTATGATTATTATATTCACTCTCTTCCCTTTTATTATCCCGTAAGCGTTGCTCTTCTTAATTATTTTTACTTTATTTTCGGGGCCGCTTTGGCAAGAAATCAGAAAAAGCTTATAAATTTTATAAAAAAATGGAAAGTTGTTTTATTTTCCGGCGCTTTAGTTTTAGCACTCTATGTCTCCCTCCAAGGGTTTAACGGATACCTAAAAACCCATAATTATCTTTCTTTCTATTCCCAATGGCGTCCAAGCGTTTTTATTTATACTTTTTTTATCGGCGGATTTCTATATTGGACATTTGACAGAAAACTTTCAAATTCAGTATTTTTTAAAACGCTTTCCAGGCTTTCTTTCTTTGTATTTTTTATACATGTAATAATTCTCGAACAATTATGGAATTGGGGATTTAAAAATATTTTTTCGGAAAAATCCGCAGAGCAATTGTGGTTTGACCCTGTATTCTTTTTGTCTGTTGCCGGAATTTCTTTTGGAATAGCTTTTCTAATCCACAAGGTACCTTATCTTTCAAGAATTACCGGATAAACTATTTTTGTTTCCATTGGGAAATTAAAAGGTTCACACGGTCACCGGCAAAAATAACGCCTTCTTTTAAAAGGATTTCTCTTTTTGTCTTTACGCCTTCTCCATATGAATAACCCGTTAACTCCCCTTTTGAAGATACAACACGGTGGCAGGGAACAATGTTCCTGTCGGGATTTTTTGCCATAAGCATGCCTACTGCCCTTGCCGCTTTTGGGTT
Organism: bacterium; assembly: GCA_021824155.1. Lineage (GTDB taxonomy): Bacteria > Patescibacteriota > Microgenomatia > Levybacterales > UBA12049 > JAKALS01. The sequence continues at coordinate 1,177 of JAKALN010000031.1, forward strand.
TCCTGCTAATTTTGCCAGTTGGCCGTATGTAGCAACTCTTCCTTTTGGAATTTCCGATGCAACTTTATAAACTTTTTGCTTAAACGTTATCATCTTCTGTCTTTCATCCATTCATGTGCATAAACTTGCGCTTCTTCTGTTTTTATAACTTCCAATATTTTCTCTGCTATATATTCCGCACTGTCTCCCGGCCTTAAATCACTATCATCATTTTCCCATTCCTCTTCTTCTATACCATCTTTAATTGTGTTCTTCTCGAAATCGGTTAAAGTTATATAAGGATATACCACGCTTATCCTGATATTATCTTTACTTAACTCTTCCCTTGCCGTTAAAGAAATACCCACAATTGCCCTTTTTAAGGAAGAATAGGCGGACATATTGGGAATGGCCATCAACGCAGTACCCGAACTAATATTGATTATCATCCCCCTCTTTTGTTTCCTCATTACCGGAATCACTTCCTTCATTGCCATAACCGGCCCCAGAAGATCCAGTTCGAATAGGTTTCTGAAAGTTTTAGAACTTATCTTTTCTATTGGCGCATCATACCCCTGTCCTGCATTATTTATAAGAACATCTATTCTTCCGAAATGTTCTTTTGTTTTTCTTATCAACTGTTTTATTTCGTCTTCCTTTGTCATATCCGTAATAACCACTAAAGAACCGGGAAGCTCTTTTGAAATTTTACTTAGTTTTTCTTTTGAACGTGCAGCTAATACTACTTTTGCCCCGTGTTTTGCCAAAAGTCTTGCAGTGGCTTCTCCAATTCCCGATGAAGCACCCGTAACTATTACAACTTTATCTTTTATATTCATAAAATGATTATACCAGAGATGTCCGGAACTTCCTCTTTAAAGAAAAAGTGAACCGACGCTAAAGTATATTGAATTTTCATTAGGTTGGTTCTCTAACAGGTCTTTGGGAATTCCTACACTGTCAATAATTTTTTTTGCCTCTTTTTTTGTTACCTTTTTACCATAAACAATTTTGTTAAAGTTTATTATCCCCTCTCTTAAAGAATTTTTAACTTTTTGGTCCTCATGCTGATATATATATTGTCTTAGATATGTCCCCAATTTCTTTTCTTTAAGAGGGTTAGGAAGCTTTATTAAGTTTATGATCGCGCTGTTGGTTCTCGGAACAGGATAGAATTTTTTCCTATCGACAATTTCTTTTAAATCACAAACAAAAAAAGAGCTAAAAATCCCGTTACTTTCAATTGTTTTAACAAACTTAAGCGGAACAAGTAAAATCACCTTGTCGTATATTAAAAACGTCAGATTATGCAGAAACTTTTCGCAGAAAGAAAAGGGAAGATTAGAAACAACTTTATTATATTTCCTTTTTTTCTTAAATTTTCCATGCAATTTAACGTATTCCCACGCGTCTTCAAAATGGAGTTCGACGTTTCCCGGCATTTCATTTAAGAAAGGAGTGAATTCTTTATCTATTTCAAATGCAATCACTTTTTTTGTTTTTTTTGCAATCTCTCTTGTTAAAATTCCTGTTCCGGCACCAATTTCCAAAACCGTATCGTTTTTATTGAGATCGGCAAAACTTATCATTTTTTCAACAATATTTCTATCGTTTAGAAAAAACTGATCTTTTAGAAAATCCGGCTTAATGCCTTTTTCTTTTAACTGCAGTTGAATGTCCATGCGGAAATTATAACACCATAAGGAAAGACTAGCGTGAGAAAATAATCAGAAGAATTAAGGCTATAACCGTAATTACACCAAAAAAAGCCATTGTATATGTAAGAAGCGAAAGAGCTTCTTTCTTCTTTCCGTCAACGTACAGCTGTGCCGG
>JAKALN010000022.1 GCA_021824155.1 bacterium
CCCGTTCGACTTGCATGCTTAAGGCACGCCGCCAGCGTTCATCCTGAGCCAGGATCAAACTCTCAAAAAAAATTGATTTCGGATTTGTTTTAAGAATAATCCGAAAAAATTCCTACCACTTTCTGATTGTTAAAGAGTTTTTACAGAGTAAAAACTCTGCAATCCGTCAAAACTTACTCCTTGAGCCGCAGTTCGAATGAACTAAAGCGAAAGGCAAAAGCGGGCGGAAGAAACTCCTTAATAATTTATTAAAGTAAATCAAACACGCCTCACACGGTTTGATTAAAAATCCTGATACATTGTTAAAGTGCTATTTAAGAGCAAAAAGCCCGCCATAAGCGGGTTATATTCCCAAAATACTTATTGGCGAAATCTTTTTACATACCAATAAACATTATAGTGAGTTTAAATCTTTTGTCAAGGCTCAACACCAAACCAATATGCTATAATCTCAATCTATGGAAATAAATAGGCAAACAAACCCGGACGGAAGTTCAGTAACTTCCTGCACGAAAGTTTATTCTAGAAAAGACCAAAAAGCAGTCCTGGATCAAGCCGTACAATGGGTTGCGGGAAGAACCCTTTCCAACGAGGAAACGGAGCAAATAGGCACGGAATTAAGTGGAAGCATGCTGCTTACCGATGGAACATTATTTAATATTCAGCTTAACGGAGTTCTTTTTGAACAAACATTTAGACACCCTAAAACTCCGGACAGGATTGGAACTGTAGTTTTTTCAGCAAACAACGAAAGAGCCACGGTTATAGAAGGGTTCCGTTAACCTAACTTTGTTAAACGGTTAGGTTTTCTCCAAAAACAGCATAGTCCAGGCAAAGGGAAATCTTTTTGCAAGAATTTTAACTTTTGAATTCCTTTTTACAAACTTAAGGAAACCAAACATTGTCCAATGATTTATGTGCTCTATATCGTTGCCGAGTCTTGACCAATTTTTACCTCTTACTATTTGCGCAAACATAAAAAATGGCTCATTCGGGACAGAAATAACCAGATATTTTTTTGAAACCCTTACCAATTCTTTTAATGCAATTTCGGGTTCTTCCAAATGCTCCAACACCTCGGTACATAAAACTAAATCAAATGAATTATCTTTATACGGCAGTTTATATATACTACCTTGAGTAATTTTTATATCCGGATATGTTTTCTTCCCTAAAGCAATTGCATCTTGTGAATACTCCAACCCTTCGAGCCTTTTACCGATTTTATGCTCTCTTAAACGGTTAAGGGTAAAACCTTCTCCGCAGCCCACGTCCAAAATTGATTCCACTTCCCTTCTCCGGATTAAATTGACCAAGTTTCTGAAAAAATTCCAAAGAAGTAACCGCTGAATAGGATTTCTATGGGTATGCTTTTTGTAATTATCTGTTGCTTTCATATTAAATCAGATGTCTAAAACGGGTTTTTACGTGTTTCCAGGGGTACTCCAAAAGAAAAGAACTCGGATTATAAAGCAACCTTCTGCCCGAAGCATCAACTATTACGTCTTTAAAATATTTTATCCTGCCTCCTGCCTTTACAATATGGACTGCCAAATCCGCATCCTCGTGAACATCTTTGTCTATAAGACAAACTTTATCCCTTACTTTTCCCCAAATTTCTTTTGTAAGAGCCATATTTGGGCCGTCTAAAATCCTATGCTGATAAACCAGGATGGCTCCGTCATTGTACAAATCCGCAAGAACCTTATGAAAACGGGTCTTGGGAACATCAAAAAATCTAATTGGCCCGCTTAACGCATCTATTTTTTTATCCGCGAAGTGTTTTTTTATGTTTTTTATCCAATCTTTTGTAACCCTTGTGTCGGCATCGCACCTTACAATCACTTCATATTTAGCGCTGTCAAACCCTTTGTTTCTGGCATAAATCATTCCCTGCTTCTCTTCTTTAACAATTCTTACACCTTTAAATTTAGAGGCAATTTCAACTGTATTATCCGTACAGTTGTTATCGACTACGATAATTTCATCCGGTTTTTCTATCTGATTCTCCAAATGCCTGAGGCATTCACCAATAAATTTTTCTTCGTTATAGGCAATAATTACCGCGGAAACCTTCATCCCTACCATTATATAAAATTTTTGGGAAAAGATATATTTACAAAAAGTTTCCGGGATGTATAATGTTTTGTATGCTTGGCGAACAAATATCCAATGCTCCTTTTCCCGTAACTATACCGGAATCTCCCCGTCCCCGTACTATCGCAGATCTAATAGCAATGCAAGAGGCGATCACTGCCGGTCTAAATTCACTTACAGCAGGAAAAACATCAGGAGATATAGTTAAAAATGGATTGATAGTAAGCAAAAACGGCGAAGGAAGCTATTGGATTAAAAAACCCGGGGTGTTTATAAGTATTGGGCCATATGAAGACGATTATTTCGGCATTAAATCAAAAATTTCGGTTTCTCTGGAATACCAAGAAGGAGATTTAAGAAGAGATACTTATTGTTTTAACGAACGCCAAGAGGCAGGAAAAAGCAGAAGGAACGGACATGCAGAAAAGCCGGATGAGTTAACGCAGAAAGACATCGATAGACTTTATGAAAGTCTATCCGATGTAAATGGATTACTTTATTAATACAATTTTTTTAAATCCTCTTCAAACATTTCTTTATACTTATTCGGAAACCTTAAAACAGCAGAAGGATGAAATGTTATTAGATATTTTCTTCCGTCTTTTTTTATTATTTCTCCATGCCTTTTTAATATTGGGGTTTTTGACCCGAGCATTGCCACACAGGCAGTATTCCCAAGTAAAATAATTATATTGGGGTTTATTATATCTATCTGTTTTTGAAGATGTGTTTTTCCGTGCTCAATATCGGAAATTGTCGGCGTCCCCCTATCCGGAAGATACTTAACAGGACTTGTAATATAAACATCTTCCTCGCTTAATCCTGCGTCCTTTAACGCCTGTCTTAAAAGTTTTCCCGACCTCCCCACAAATGGCCTTCCTGTTTTTGCCTCTGTTTTTCCCGGAGCTTCTCCGACAAACATAATTTTGGCATTTGGATTCCCCTCCCCCGGCACGGCTTTCCCCGATTTTGCAGTTTTACAGATTTTGCAGCTTTCTATTTCCAGAGAGATTTTTTGAAGCTCTGATTTTTTATCCATTAGTCAACTTTCAATTCTTTTTATAACTTCGTACAGAACAATACCAAGCGATACCATAACATTTAAGCTTTTATTAACTCCAAACATCGGAAGATCAACTATAAGGTCAGAGGAATCCATTACTTCTTTGGACACTCCTTTGCTTTCGTGACCAACAATAAGGGCAACCGGAAACTTATATTCCGCGCTGTTAAAAGGAATTGCCCGTTTATCCAGTTCAATGGAAACTATCTGTATTCCCGGAACTTCTTTTCTTAAATCTTCAATTGCTAAAAGGGGCGTATCTTTGTATTCCCATTTTACCCATTCCGTGGTGTTTATCGATGCTTTTTTTATCCTTGTATGGGGAGGAACTTCACTCTCTCCGCATATGATTATTCTCTCTGCTGCAACTGCATCTGCCAATCTGAATATAGCACCAATATTATAGGTATCCAAAACGTTATCCAGGATAATGTATATCGGATTTCTTTTTAAGTCTTTAATAATCTCAGGGTCTCCTTTAGTTGTCCTGAGCTGGGCCGCTCCAAGTTTGATCATGAAGAGTATTATAACAATTTTGAGCTTTAATTAGAAATTAGAAATTTTTGTTGTATAATACCCTTTATGGCTTTATATCCAACATATAATTCCCTCTCCAAAATGTCTAACGCTCTTGTGGATGTTTTCGAAGAAAAAAAAATTGAGAATAACGACAAAAAAATAACAGTGAATCCCCTGCTCTCCAAGATTACCTCCTGGTACGAAAAGCTAAGAACCTCCATGGATTACGGAGAAGAGGAAACAGTATTTCGAAAAGCTATTGAAAGGATACTAAAAAGAAGGCTATTCCTAGACCAAAATCCGCAAAATATGGCGGAAGGAGTCGTAAGAGAACTTATTTGGGCTAAATACTTTCCGGATTCTACTGTCCCGGAAACAATAATAACCGACGTGGCCTCTTCCATAAACGTGCATCTTAAACTTAAGAATAAACTTTCGAAGGAAAAAGTATTAAGCGAAAGTAAGCTAAACGAATTTATAGTCCAGATATTATCCTGTGAAATAGAATCTATTCTTTTACCTAAAAGAGAAAAAGAAGCAATGGTTAATTTTATGTTTCAAATATTAAAACCTTCCGTGGAAATAACAGACAGGGACCAGCAAACAAGAGATGCGCAGGTTTATATTGCTGTTAGGAAAAATTTTGCAAAAGAAGATATCGCTTTGCTTCGCTATCATCTTTTTAAACAAATTTTCGGAAGTCTATCAAATGAAAATTTTGAACTCACGGTAAAATCGTTTAAAGACGGCTACAAAGAAATTGAAACACAGCTTTCCTATCCTAAAAATGACAGGATTTTTAATCACGTTAAGAAAAGAACCGCCCCGTTTCTAATACTGTATGACGTCTTAATATCGGAAAAGGGAAATATAAAAACTCTTTCAAGGGATGAGGAAAACTTCAGAAAAAGGGTTTTTTATGCATGTGAAAGACGGTATAAAGGAATCAGGCAAAGGGTAAAAACTGCAATAATAAGAAGCTTTATTTTTATTCTTTTTACAAAAGCCTTTATTGCTCTTTTTATAGAAGGCACTTTTGAGAAATTCTTTTTCGGACAAGTACAATGGCTTTCTATAGCAATAAATACAACCGTACCTCCCCTTCTTATGGTAGGCGTTGGACTTGCCATTAAAACTCCCACAGCCTCCAATTCGGAAAAAATTTATACGGACATCAAAAGAATTTTGTTTTTGGACGAACCAAATATCGCGCCTAAAATTACCATAAAAACAAAATCCGGCGCAATGACAATCAGGGATTATCTATTTTCCCTTCTTTGGATTGCTGCATCGCTTCTTAGCTTCGGAGTAATTGTTTTTGCCCTTACAAAGATTCACTTTAACATATTAAGCCAGGGGATATTTTTGTTTTTTATAGCAATTATTTCTTTTTTGGCCTACAGAATTTATCAGACCGCAAATACATATACCGTAGTTACCAGACAGGGTTTATTTACACCTATAATCGACTTCTTTTTTGTCCCTATTGTAAGCGTGGGAAGAAGTCTTACCGAAGGGATTTCCCAAATAAACTTTATTTTAATTGTTATAGATTTTATTATTGAAGCTCCTTTTAAAGGAATGGTTGGTTTTTTTGAACAATGGTTCGTATTTTTGGCTGTAAAAAGAGAAGAACTGGAGTAATTTGATAGTAAGAGTTGACACACTCTGGATATCGTGAGTTATAATTGAACTTGCCTTATGACAGCTACCGGACACGCGCTCATAGGAACCGTTATTGCGGCAAAAATTGGAAACCCTGCCTTGGCAGCACCAATAGCTTTAGCTTCACATTTTGTTGCAGATGCTTTTCCCCACTGGGACACCGGATATCACAGAAAACAGAATGGGAAAAGGAAATTTTTCATTCAAAGCTCGATTGATGTCCTGGCCGGCTTTGTATTATCTTATGCCGTAATAAATATTTTTTTCCCCTCAACTAACTTACTGTACGCATTATTTATAATTTTAATGGCCCAACTTCCCGATTGGCTCACAATACCATATCTTTTTTTCGATATGAAATCTGCTCCTTTCTGCTGGATTTATAAACTACAAAAAGTTTTTGACAGAAGTATGGGAATGCCCTGGGGGGTAATAGACCAAGTCGCAATTGTAGGAATAGTAATAGCTCTTGGCAGAATATTCTAACCCAACTAAAACCTTCTTTCTAAATATCTTTACACTTACCTAACTGACAGTTTTTGAGGATTCATCTTTTGAAGCAGATTCTTTTGGATGTTTTATGTCCTCTAATTTCTCCCGATGGTCGTTGCCATTCGGGATTTCGCTTCGCTCAACATGCTCAGGAGTTGGCTTAGTCCAACTCGCGAAATCACAATTTGGGTAATTAGAACAACCATAGAATTTGCGGCCTTTTTTAGTCTTTTTGAGTATAATTTTTCCTCCATCCTTCGGACAGATTAAATTCGTTTCTTCAACAAAAGGCTTTGTAAATTTGCATGCCGGAAAGTTTTCACATGCCTTAAATTTCCCGAATCTTCCTATCCTTACAACTAAATGCCCCTGGTCCAAAGGACATAACTCGTCTGTTTTCTCTACTTCTATCTTAACTCTTGCCGCTTGCTTTACATCTTCCAGCGTTTTTTCAAAAGGAGAATAAAAATCCTTAATTACAGGAGCCCACTTCTTTTCCCCATTTGCTATCTGGTCTAATTCATCTTCCATTTCTGCCGTAAAAGGCACGTCATCTATTGTAGAAAAATTGGATACAAGAAAGTCGTTCACAGCTATTCCAACGCTTGTAGGAAAAAATCTTCCTTCCTGTCTTTCGATATATTGCCTGGATTCAATTGTTGAAATAATTGTCGCATAGGTTGATGGCCTTCCTATTCCTTTTTCCTCTAGCATAGCAATTAAAGACGCGTCGTTATACCTTGGGGGAGGCGCTGATTCATGCTCTCTGGCTTCAACTTTTTCAGGGTTTAATGATTCACCGGTTTTAAAGTCCGGAAGAATGGTGTCATTTAATGCCTGTTGGTTAATCTTTAAAAAACCGTCAAAGACAAGAACCGAACCGTTAGCTTTAAGCGTATATTTATTATTTGCAGAAGTAACAATAACAGATGTCTGCTCAATAACAGCATCCGCCATTTGGGAAGCAACTGCCCTTTTCCAGATAATGTCATATATCCTGGCAAAATCTTTGCCTAAGGCCTCCGCGACTTTATCATAATTAACTTCTATTTTCGTAGGCCTTATTGCTTCATGCGCTTCCTGGGCAAGTTTTGATTTTGTTTTATAAAACTTTGGTTTTTCAGGAATGTAATTTTTACCGAATGACTTTTGGACATAACTTCTTATTGAAGAAACAGCTCCCGAACTCACAAAAAGTGAATCTGTTCTATGGTATGTAATATATCCCTCCTCATAAAGTTTTTGCGCCAGAGACATAGTCCTTTTTCCGGATAAACCAAATCTTCTTGATGCCTCCTGCTGCAGGGTTGATGTGGTAAAAGCCGGACCGGGGCTTCTTTTTGCCTGTTTTTTTATTACGTTCGACACTGCAAATTTACTCTTATTTAAATCTTCTACGATTTTTTTTGCCTCAGTTTCGTCATCTATGGAAGTTTTTGTTACCGTATAACTGCCGACATAAACCGCAAAACTTTCCTGAAATTCAATTTTTTTACCGTCTATTTCAATAAGCTCAAACTCAGCCTGGCTTCCGTTTGATAAAACAGCATGAACAGTATAATATCTTTCCTTTTTAAAACGCTCTATTGCCCTTTCCCTTTCAACGATAAGCCTAAGCGCAACGGACTGTACCCTTCCGGCAGACAATCCTCTTCGCACCTTCGACCATAAAATAGGCGAAAGTTTATATCCTACCAGCCTGTCTAATACTCTTCTTGCTGTTTGGGCATCAACCAAATTTTCATCTATCTCTCTTGGGTTTTTCAAAGCTTCTTCAACTGCTTCTTTTGTAATTTCATGAAAAACAATTCTCTGGAATTTGTGCTCATTACTTTTTGCCTGCTGGCCGACGATAATTTCTTTTACGTGGGCTGCTATTGCCTCTCCTTCCCTATCAGGATCAGTTGCAAGAATAACTTCAGGACTCTCTTTTGCAAAAGACTTTAACTGGGAAAGGATTTTCTTTTTGTCCTCCATCATTTCGTACTGGGGCCGGAAACCGTTATCAACGTCAACGCCAAGCTTACTTTTGGGCAAATCCATAATATGGCCCATTGAAGCCATAATTTCGTACCCGCTTCCAAGAAAACGTGAAATGGTTCTTGCTTTAGTCGGTGATTCTACTACTACTAACTTCTTCATAATTATTTTTAACTATTATCCTGCTAAAAATCGCTCCGTGAGCCGAGCTACGAATAGTAGGTAAGGCGAACGGCAAGATTAGTAGGATTCATATTTACTAAGTCTATAAAAGCCTCCTTCAAAAGATTCAACAATGCCTTTTACTTCTAAAATAGAGAGAGTACTTCCTATCAAAGACGGTTCGAATTTCAATCTTCTAACAATTTCATCAAAATGTAAAGACTCATTTTCCAGAAGTTCAAGAATCTGTCTCTCCTCTTTAGTTACATTTTGAACCCTTATCTTTTGTCTTTTAACTTTTAATTCCGGGCTCTGAATTTTAAGTTCTTTGCAAATGTCGTTTGCAGATGTTACCAGCTTTGCCCCCCTTTCAATTAGCTTAAGAGGAGCAACCGAAAGATACGAAGTAATAGGACCGGGAACCGCAAAAACTTTCCTTTTATATTTAAATGCCCAGTCCGCAGTTATTAAACTTCCGCTGTCTTTAGCACCCTCCGTTACCAAAACTCCCAAAGAAAGGCCTGCAATTATCCTGTTTCTCGAAGGGAAAGACCCTTTTGTCGGAGAAAACCCAAGAGGAAACTCCGAAACTATAATACCATACCCGTCAAGAATTCTATCGTAAAGGCCTTCGTTTGTGCTTGGAACGCAAATATCAACTCCGTTTCCCAAAACTGCAATCGTTCTGCCTCCTGCCTCAATTGCGCTTTGGGCAGCCTGAGAATCAACACCCATTGCAAGCCCGGAAACAACTGTAAACCCAGATAAAGACAGTTCTTTAGAAAAGATATCGGTTACTTCCCTGCCGTAATTTGTAATTTTCCGGGTACCCACGATTCCAATTGTTTTTTTAAAACCAACCGCTTTAATATTCCCTTTAATAAATAAAACTATTGGCGGATTTGGGATTGTCTTTAAAAGCTCCGGGTATCCTTCGTCACAAAGCGCAATAAAACTTACTTTTTTAACTTTAAGTTTTTGGATATAAAAGCGTATATCTAATGTTTCTTTTGTTTTTTCAAAATTTTTGATTACAAAATCCGAGAATCCTAATTCTTTAAGCTTCTCCGGATTGGATTGCCAAGCCTTTTCTGCGGTTTTGAAATGCTTTAATAAATTTTCAAATCTCTTGGGACCGATCCCGTTAACAAGAGAAAAACTTAAATAGTAAAATCTTTCCTTCATATAATTTAGAATAGACCGTAAAAATTTAATTGTAAATGATTTGAAGTTTATCCCCGGTTATGCTATAAACTTTGCCTATGGAAAGAAGAAACGGTTCGGAAGGGGAAAATGGTATCCCAAGACTGGTGAAAATTGCTAGTTCTTGGGACTTGGGCCCAATAAATTCTTCGAGTATGGAGATTTCTATAATAAGGGCAGTAGGAGGAAGACATGAACAAAGAAGATTAACTTTAACAGAAAGCGAGCTGGAAGAAGCATTTAGATGGTGTTTTGCGAATTTAAACCAAAGAAACACTGATGGAGTAAATGTAAGGCTTGCAGCGGTAAGAATCGGACTTACCAGGAATAATCTAGTAAGCCAACGCTCAAAAAACCAATAATTTATCTTGAAAACCAATAATTAAGAATATTTTTGGCAATAGGGCCGGCTATATTAGACCCTTCCCCGCTGTTTTCAGACAATACAGTTACCACTATCTGGGGATTATACGCCGGGGCAAATAAGGTTATCCATGAATGGGGTTGGTCATTTGAATTACCTGTTTCTGCGGTGCCTGTTTTACAGGCGAGTGCTATCTGGCGCATGTCCGCAGAGCCTGACGAAGCAGGGATCCCTGTAATATTTCTCCCGTCAATTTTTAGACTGTCATTTTTTACCGTAAAATTAAACAATGGCCAGGCTACTCCGCCCGTTGTACAAGCTTCTACCATTCCCTGTCTTATTAAATTATCGTTATTGGCAGTTAATAAATTAGAAGCCAAAGTTATCGGTTTTTCATCTTTTAGAAGATGGGGCTGGTAAATTGTACCGTTATTTGCAACTCCTTGGGTCCATCCGTTAACCTGAAGAGGTGTAACTAAAAGATAACCCTGCCCTATTCCGTAATGATAAGTATCTCCTAAATACCAAGGCTCCCCCAGGGTTTTTTGCTTCCATTCCCGCGTGGGGACAAGACCTGAAGATTCTCCTTCCAAATCAATTCCCATCGGTTTCCCAAGACCAAACTCCTGCGCGGTTTTGGAGACATTATCTACTCCAACCTTTTCAGCCAGTTTATAAAAAAAGATGTCATTTGACCTTTGTATGCCCTTTACAATATTAACCATTCCGTCTGTTCTTCCGTAGCCCGTATAAAACCAATTAGAAAAAGAAAAAGAGCCTACGTTTAAAACTCCCGTATCCTGTACCTGCCAATTCTCATTTATTATATTATTTTGAAGTCCGCTGGCCGCCACAATAAGCTTAAAAGTTGAGCCGGGAGGATAAACACCCGCAATGGCTCTGTTTAAAAGAGGCTGGTTTTTTGAATCCGTAAGTATGTCGGAAACGGAAAAATAAGAACTCTCGGATGAAACAAGATAGTTGGAGCCAAGGGTAAAAAGGTTTGGGTCAAAAGAAGGCTTTGAAACCATTGCCAGTATCTCCCCCTTAGGTGTAGAAACTATTGCTGCTCCTTTTTTTACCCCCTTCATCGCATCAAATACGGCTTTTTGCAGTCCTTCGTCAATTGTTAAGGTAATATTTTGTCCGGGGATTGGGTCTGTTTGCCCCAATGTCCTGACAGGATTACCCATAGCATCTACCTCTATAAGCTGTTTACCGTCAGTCCCTCTAAGCTTGGCTTCATATTCCTGCTCTATCCCGTCTTTTCCGATTAAGTCCCCCGCTTTGTATCCGCTGTATTGCGCTTCCGACAATTCATTTTTTGAAATCTGCCCCAGAAAACCAAGAACGTGGGCCAAATCATCTTTATACGGATATTCCCTTAATGAATCTACTTCCAGGTCTTTTTTCCCTTTTGCAATAAGAGCTAAAGCGTCTTTTTGTTCAATTTGCACTGTTTTCCCGTTGATTTCTTCCCTAAAACCCGGAATATTAAAAACTAAAGGAATCCCGTTCCTATCAAAAATTATTCCTCTTGGTGCATGGATAATCACAGTCCTTATCCTGTTGCTGTTGGAGAGATATCTGTATTTAGAACCCTGAAGAACCTGAAGATAAAAAATGCGGACAAAAAGAAGAAAAACAAAAACTACAAGGCAAATGAGTAAAAAGATATCCCTTGTTGAATGGCTTTGGACAAATTCTTTTTGTTTTTTGTGTATCTTATCCGTTGAGACAAAGTCGGGAAAAGCAACTCCAATTTTATTCATAAACTAAATCCTTGAACCTATTGTTTCTTTCCTGGCAGGATTTTCAAATTTTGAAAAAACCATAAAAATTAAAACTCCTATAACCGAACTAACCAGTCCTTCGATAATAATGGCGCCGCTATAAGAAAAGACAGCTAAAAACAAAATGCTTCCGGCCAAAGATGCAGCAAAAATAAAGTAATTTGTAGCCGTTTCAAATTTTCTCTCATAAAGAAAAACAAGAAAAAGAAGAATTAGAAAAAAAATACTTGTGCTTCCGACAATTCTAAAAGAAAGTATGTCCAAAAAAATCCCTGCCAGAAAAGCCAAGGCAAAAATCCATTCTTTACGTTCCAAAACAAAAAAAGCAAGAAGAACTAAAAATACCAAAGGGATGGTCGTAACAGAACTTTCCAAAAAAACTGAAAGCAAAAAAGACAAGGTCAGAATATATTTCATTGCTTTAATATAAAAACCGTAGTAAGTTTAGAAAAATCCAGGAAACTTTCAACTTGCGCCCTTTGGAATAATGCGCTTGGCCTTTTATCTACAGAGACAATCTCCCCTACGACCAAGCCGGGGGGATAACCTTCTCCGTTTAAGTTTATATCCCCGTTTGTCAAAACCAAATCCGAAATGTTCAGATTATCGGAAAGAAGTACATTGTCCAAAATAATTTGTCCCCCGCCCTGTCCCTTTACTACCCCTAAAACCTGCTGATTGGAGGAAGTTTTTGCAGTAAAGGAGGAGTTAGCATTAGTTACCAAGGTTACTTCGGAAAGAAAAGAATTTGCTTTTGTTACCTTACCCACCAAATTATTTTTATAAACAACAGCCTGGCCCACTTTTACTCCATCGTTTGAGCCTTTGTTTATTATTACCGTTTCGGGAAGGGAAAATCCCGGTATAAAACCGGGCGCCCCGACAATGTCCGCAGGCAAAAGAATGCTGCTTTTAGGAAAAGTTGCCTGGAACTGGTCGGATAAAGCCGAGTTTTCGCTTTCAATTTTCTTCTGATCCGAAAGCTTAGACGTTAAATCCAGATTTTCCGCCTGTAATTTTTTGACCCTGCCGTTTGTCCCAAAAACCTCAAACGAATTAAATGTCCTGTAAGTAATACTTTGAAAAGGGGATATTATTTTTTGGAAAACTGAAGCTGCAGGATTAAGCACTCCTGTTTTTGAAAGTGCAAAAATAAAAACGGAAAGAAGCAGGAAAACAAAAAAAGTAAGAAGAAAATTCTCTTTTTTTCGCATGCAGACATTGTAGCCGTTTTGCTTTACTCTTACAAGACTTCTACTTGGATTTGAAGTTTAAGGCACAGGAATTTATACAATATCTTTTTCCGGTTGTTTCTTTAGGGCCGTCATCAAACAAATGGCCCAGATGCGAACCGCAGTTTTTGCACACGACTTCTGTCCTTATCATCCCGAACCTGTCATCCTCTTTAAGTTGGATATTTTCCCTGTTGAGAGGGTCATCAAAGCTGGGCCATCCTGTCCCGGAATCGAATTTGGTATCGGAGCAAAACAGAGGCTTTCCGCACGCGGCACATTCATAAACGCCTTTCCTCGAGGTTTTGT
>JAKALN010000023.1 GCA_021824155.1 bacterium
TGGAAACCTTCAGGTTTGCATCGGTTGTGACTAATAATCAGGGCCAGGTTGTCGGAGAATTGCCCTCAAACCTAAAAAATAAAATTTCAAACAATATAATTGAAAATGTTCCGACCCAAAACCTTCCCGCCGGGAGCGGATTTTTGGGCCTTCCCCAGCTAAACGCCCCGCAAAAAACAAATCAAGCTTTGGTCCAGTCAGCTCTTTCTATAGAAGAGGCAAGAAGGCTAAAACTTGAAAACGGAGGGGTAGAAATATCTACTATCTCGGGAAGTTTTCTTGTAAAAAAAGTATTGGTTTACGATATATCTTTTACCACAAGGTTTCAGGCGGAATGGCCAAATGCATGGAATGCAATGCTTAGAAACCCGCTTTTGGGAAGCGGTTTTGCAACAATTACCCTTGCTGCGGATAATAATTACTTAAGGATTTTAGGGGAAACGGGGCTTTTGGGAATGGCCTCTTTTCTGTCGATATTTTTCATTTTAGCTTTAGTGCTAAAACAGGCAATACCCGAAATTAGCGATAAAATGTCTAAATTCTATCTTTTCGGCATTGCAGGAGGGGTTTTGGGATTATTCTTTAATGCAACATTAATCGATGTTTTTGAGGCATCAAAAGTTGCCGAAACATTATGGATATTGCTTGGAATCGCTGCGGGAGTGGCATTTTTATACAGGAAAGAATATGAATATAAAAAATATATTACAAGGATTTTAACTTCCCATTTCTTTATAGGTTTTTACCTTTTCTTTATTTTTCTTGTGTTTTTTCTAAACAGCGTAGGTAATTTCTTTGTTGCCGATGATTTTACCTGGCTTAAATGGTCGGCAACGACAAACCTTTCAGATTTACCTAAACTATTTATAAATTCACAGGGCTTTTTCTACAGGCCTCTTGATAAAATAGTAATGTTTTTCCTATATACCCTATTTTCATTTGGCCCCAACGGTTACCACCTGTTTGCCCTTCTTGTCCATTTTGTTATAGGGATAGGCGTTTACATACTTATAAACAGGCTGTTGAAAAATAAGGTACTGTCTTTTATCGGAGCATTTATATTTTTGTTCCTGCCTTCCCAGGGAGAAAATCTTTTTTGGATATCCACAATTTCTACAAATCTTTCGACCCTTTTTATAGTTTATTCCCTGATTTTTTGGGAAAACTTCAGGAGTAAAAGTTGGTATCTTTGGTATATTCTTACTTTTTTCTTCGGAGTACTGGCCCTTCTTTCATACGAAGGAGCAATAATTATTCTGCCTCTTCTTATCCTTTTTGACCTGTTTATTGCAAGAGTAAAAATAAATAAAAGGAAAACAATATTAAGCTATCTTCCATTTGTAGGGATTACGGCTTTATATCCATTGGTAAGGCAAGTTAGCCATTCTGTTTCTTTTGGAGGAGATTATGCTTACAGTTTAAGCCATCTTATCCCTAATTTTATAGGAAACTTCTTGGGCTACTTTGGTTTATTTATTGCCGGAGAACCATTCCTTCCTTTATATACAAAAGCCCGGGACGTTTTAAAAGGAGATGTTTTATATGTTTCGGTATTCCTGTTTTTTGCTCTTATAGTTTTGGCAATAGTTTTATTTGTCAACAAAAGCAGATTTGAGGCTTTAAAAAAAGGCAGTTCAACAAGGCTGGCCGTTTTTTCATTATTATTTTCTTTCGTCAGCCTCGTGCCGTTTTTGGGCCTTGGGAATATTTCCGAGAGGTACGGATATCTTGCATCCATAGGTTTTGCAATACTTTTGGTGTTAATATTAAAGCAGTTGGTAAGTTTTGTTAAGAAAGAAAATTATAAGACATATGCGCTTATAGCATTTACCCTAATTATAGGCAGCTGGTATTATTACCAGATAAATCTTGAAAGTGCAGAATGGAAAGAAGCCGGAAGGATAACAAACAGGACACTTGGATACTTAAGACTGTATTATGACGGAAGCCACCCAAACGCGAGTTTTTATTTTGTCAACCCGCCCATTAGAAAAGCTAATGCCTGGATATTCCCTGTCGGACTTTCCGACGGAATATGGTTTATTTACAGGGATGAATCAATAAGGATTTACAAACTTAATTCTATGGAGGATGCGCAAAATACAATAAATACCGGAGTCAAAGGAAAGACTTTCGTTTTTGCCTTTGATAATAACGGCGATATCTATGCAGTTAAGTAAAAAATTATTTAAATTAGAGACTCTGCTTCTTTTGGTTATTTTGGTTTTGGGTTTTGCGGTCAGACTTTACAGGTTTAACGGTCCCGTTGCAGACTGGCACAGCTGGCGTCAGGCAGATACTTCGGCTGTTTCCAGAAACTTTGTAAATGAAGGGTTTGACATACTTCATCCGCGCTTTGATGACTTGTCCAACGTCCCTTCGGGTCTAGACAACCCCAACGGTTACCGCTTTGTCGAGTTTCCTATTTATAATGTCGCACAGGCAGGCCTGTTTAAGATTTTCGGGATTTTGACAATAGAAGAGTGGGGAAGAGTTGTTACTATTCTTTCTTCGCTTTTGTCTTCGGTATTTTTATATCTGGTAATAAAAAAGAGGTTCGGTATAGTTGCCGGGCTTTTGAGCGCTTTCTTTTTTATTTTTATTCCCTTCAATATTTACTACTCAAGAGCTATTCTTCCCGACCCCTCTATGGTTATGGCGACTCTTGGTTCCATTTACTTTTTTCAATCCTGGATCGCCCGGGATAAATTTTCAATTTTCAATTTTCAATTTTTATTTTCTTTAATATTTATGGTCGGGGCGCTTTTGTTAAAGCCGTATGCGGCGTTTTTTGCCCTACCAATTGTTTATCTGGCATTTGAAAAGTTCGGCTGGAAATTTATATTAAAATGGCAGCTTTGGCTTTTTATGATTCTGTCGTTTGTTCCGCTTGGTCTTTGGAGGCTTTGGATGCAGCAATACCCTGCGGGAATTCCCGTAAATGCCTGGCTTTTTAACGGGAACGGTATAAGATTCAGACCTTCATTTTTTTATTGGCTTGGATATCAGAGGCTTACTCTTTTAATCCTCGGAATTTTCGGAGTTCCGGTATTTATTGCTTCTTTTATAAGAAAATATAAAAGAGAAGACCTTTTTTTCGTAGGCTCGTTTGCGTTATCGGCAATTATTTATGTATCAACAATTGCTACCGGAAATGTCCAGCATGATTATTACCAGATTCTTGTAATACCCGCAGTTGCTCTTCTCCTGGGACTTGGGGGAGAAGAAATTATACGAAGAGGAGAGAAGATAAAAAAATATCTTGGCGTTTCCGTATTTTTATTATTAACCGTTTTAGGGCTTGCGATTGGATGGAATCAGATAAGATTTTATTTTGACATTAATAACCCCTCTATAATTGTTGCGGGAAAGGCCGTAAATAAACTTACTCCCAAAAATGCGAAGATAATAGCCCCTTATGATGGAGACACCTCATTTTTGTATCAGACACAAAGAAAAGGCTGGGCAAGTTTTGAAAAACCTTTACCCGAAATGATTCAAATGGGCGCTGATTATCTTGTTTTGGTAAATCCTCAAACTCCGGATTACAATATAGGGAAGACGTATAAAATAGTTTCCTCAACTAAGGACTATATTCTATTTAATTTGCACGAAAAACCATGAGAATATTAGTGGTGTCTTCATATTTGCCGTATCCTCTTTTTTCCGGCGGAAGTATCCGGCTCTACAGCCTTTTAAGGCTTTTGGCAAAAAACCATAAAATAACGTTGGTTTGCGAAAGGAGACAGTTTCAGACAGAAGACGACATAAAAGAAATGAGAAAAATCTGTGAGAAAGTAATTACCGTAAAAAGAAGAAAGCAGTGGAGCATAAAAAATATTTTAAAAACAGGATTTTCGTTTAACCCATTTTTAATAACAGGGCACCAAAGCCGCGAAATGACGGAGAAGATAAAAGAAGAGTTGATGAGAGAAAGGTACGACCTTATACACGTTGAAACATTTTATGTAATGCAGAATCTTCCGGTTATATCTATACCTATTGTATTGGTTGAGCATAATATTGAATATCTGGTTTATAAAAGGTTTGCAGATAAAGCGCCTTTTTTCGTAAAACCTCTTCTTTTGGCAGATGTATTAAAGCTTAAGAGAAAAGAGGAGTTCTTTTGGCAAAGGGCAACTAAGCTTGTTGCAGTTTCCAATATAGAAAAAAGCATTATGAGAAGAGAAGACGTAGCGGTTGTGCCAAATGGGGTAGATATTGCAAGGTTTGCTTTCCGGGAAACCGGGAATAAATTCCATACGCAGGAAAAAAGAGTGCTTTTTATCGGAGATTTTAAGTGGATGCAAAACAGAGACGGGGCTTCCTTTCTTATTAAAGAGGTATGGCCGATTATCCGCTCGAAACTCGAAACTGGAAACTCGAAGCTGGATACGAAGTTGTGGATTGTAGGAAAAAATATTCCCGAGGGGATAAAAGAACTTGGCGCAAATGATAAATCTATACTATTTGATAGTAATAATAAGGATGAAACTCCTGTGATATTTGATAAATCATTTCTTTTACTTGCTCCGATAAGGATTGGGGGAGGGACAAGCTATAAAATACTTGAAGCAATGGCAAGCGGAACAGCCGTTGTAACAACAAATTTGGGAATAGAGGGGCTTGAAGCAAAAGACGGAATCCACGTTTTAACTGCAGATGACGCCCACGGTTTTGCGGCAGCGGCAATTAAACTTCTTGAGGACAAAAATTTATATAAGACACTTGCAAAAAATGCCAGGAAATTAGTGGAAGAAAATTATGACTGGAATACTATTGCGGAAAAATTGGAAAAGGTTTATAAATCTTCTTTATCTTAATATATGCTTGACCTTTCGATAATAATTGTTTCTTATAACACAAAAGATTTTTTGAAAAAATGTCTTAACTCTATTTATGAAACCTCTAAAGATTTTAGTTTTGAAGTAATAGTTTCCGATAATAATTCAAAAGACGGCTCGGTTGAAATGGTAAAAAAAGAATTTAAAGATGTAATTTTATTAGAGAATAAACAAAACTTCGGCTTTTCCAAGGCCAATAATATAGGTGTTAAAAAAAGTTCCGGCCGTTATGTTTTATTTTTAAATTCGGATACTGTTGTTTATCCAAATACTTTAAAGCACATAATTAATTTTATGGACAAAGAAAAAAATGCGGGCGCGGCAACATGCAGACTGGAAATACCAAACGGAAGAATTGATGACGCGTCGCATCGTGGATTCCCGACTCCCTGGAATTCTTTTACCCATTTCTCGGGGCTTTCAAAAATTTTTGGGAAAACAAAGTTATTTGGGGGATACAACTTGGGATATTTGGACTATTCAAAAGTACACGAGA
The DNA here is from genome assembly GCA_021824155.1 of bacterium. Classification (GTDB taxonomy): domain Bacteria; phylum Patescibacteriota; class Microgenomatia; order Levybacterales; family UBA12049; genus JAKALS01. Next base: position 5,341 of record JAKALN010000023.1, read on the forward strand.
TTGATGCTCTTGCAGGGGCTTTTATGTTTGTAAGAAGAGCTGCCGGAGAAAAGGCCGGATGGTGGGACGAGGATTATTTTTTCTACGGCGAGGATTTGGACTTTTGCTACGTGCTAAAACAAAAAGGGTGGAAAATATACTATGTTCCGGAGGTTTCAATCCTTCATTATAAAGGGGTAACAGGAGGGATAAAAAAAGTTTCAAAGGATATTACTACGGCCGACGAGTCGACAAGGATAAAGGCAAAAGCGGAAAGGTTTAGGGCAATGAGGATTTTTTATAAAAAACATTATGAAAATAAATATCCGTGGATTGTTACAAGATTTGTTTATTTGGGAATATCTCTAAAACAATCCATATCTTAATTTATGAAAATTGGAATAGATGCAAGGCTTTGGGCTCAAACGGGTGTCGGAAGATACATTAGAAATCTGGCAATCAACCTTCAAAAAATAGATAAAAAGAATGAATACGTGCTTTTTGTAAGAAGCCAAGATTACGAAGAAATTCAGAATTCAGAATTCAGAATTCAGAATAAACGGTGGAAGATTGTTCAAACAGACGTTAAGTGGCATTCAATCGCAGAGCAGACTAAATTCCCAAGAGTCTTAAACAAAGAAAAATTGGATCTTGTACATTTTCCTTATTTTTCGGTCCCCTTTTTTTATAAAAGTCCTTTTGTAGTAACAATCCACGATTTAATTATTAACCATTTTCCGACGGGAAAAGCATCGACATTAATCCTTCCCTTATATGAAACAAAACTGTTGGGCTATAAATATGTAATTAAAAAAGCGGCGCATAATTCAAAAAAAATAATAGCCGTTTCCAATGCGACAAAAGAAGAAATTATAGACCATTTAAATGTTAAACCGGAAAAAATAAAAGTTATTTATGAAGGGGTGGATGATAAATTCAGTAATCATAAATCACCAATCATAAATCAGAAATACGGAAATTATTTCCTGTATGTGGGTAACGCCTATCCCCATAAAAATCTTGGAAAGCTTCTTGAAGCTTTTAACATTCTACAATCCTCAAAACCTAATTCCCAAGATCTAAAGCTGATATTGGTCGGTAAAAATGATTTCTTTTATAAGAGGCTTGAGGCAAAAATAGAAAAGGAAAATTTAAAAGGAATTGAAATTTTACATGATGTTTCGGACAGTCAATTGTCGGAACTTTACTCGGGAGCTTTATCTTTGGTTATGCCTTCTCTAATGGAGGGTTTTGGTCTTCCCGTATTGGAGGGAATGGCTGCAGGATGTCCGGTTTTGGCTTCGGATATCCCTTCCATTAAAGAAATAGCCGGAGATTCCATCTTGTATTTTGATCCTTATTCGGCCGAGGAATTGGCAAAAAAGTTAGAATTGATAATTCAGAATCAGAAATTGAGAAAAGACCTGATAGAAAAGGGATACGAACGGGCAAAAATGTTTTCCTGGAAAAAAACCGCGGAGGGAGCCCTTAAAGTTTACGAAGAAGCGGCAACGAAATAATTACAAATATGCAAATAAGCAAATACTAAATGAATGTATTAATACTTAAATGATTGAATAATTCATTTGCTTATTAGTCATTTGCTTATTGGGTTATTCGAATTATGAAAATAGCATTAGTTTACGACAGGGTTAATAAGTGGGGAGGGGCGGAAAGAGTCCTTTTGGCTTTTCATAAAATATTTCCCAAAAGTGATTTGTACACCTCTGTTTATAATAGAGAAAAAGCATCCTGGGCAAAAGTTTTTAACGTAAAGACTTCCTTTTTGCAGGATTTCCCGTATGCTAAAACTTCTCACCAATTTTATGCTACGTTAATGCCCATTGCTTTTGAAAGCTTAAATTTAGATGGTTATGATTTGGTTATTTCCGTAACAAGTGAAGCTGCAAAAGGGATTATTACAAAGCCGGAAACATTGCACATTTGTTATTGTCTTACTCCCACACGTTATCTTTGGAGCGGTTATAAAGATTATTTTAAAAACCCGCTTCTTAGATTTTTCTCAAAACCCGCAGTTTTTTATTTAAGGACTTGGGATAAGATTGCCGCTAACCGGCCCGACGAATATATAGCTATTTCAGGGGATGTTCAAGATAGAATTAAGAGGTACTATGGAAGGAACTCAAAAATTATATACCCTCCCCTAATGCTTAATGAAAAAGTCCGAAGTCCGAAATCCGAAATCCGAAATCAAGAGTATTTCCTAATGGTTTCGAGGCTTGAACTGGTATCTTATAAAAAGCTTGATATAGCCATAAGAGCCTGCAACCAACTTAAATTGCCGTTAAAAATTGTAGGAGCCGGACCAGGGGAAAATAGTTTAAGAAGAATTGCCGGACCCACGGTTGAATTTTTGGGAAGGTTGACTGACGAGAAACTTTCATATTATTATAAAAATTGTAAAGCTTTAATTTTTCCCGGCCTTGAAGATTTCGGGCTGGTAATGTTGGAGGCCCAAGCTTTCGGTAAGCCGGTAATTGCTTTCCGCGGAGGAGGAGCATTAGATATAATAGAAGAAGGAGTGACAGGGGAATTTTTTAACCAACAAACATGGGAGTCTCTAAAAGAGGTATTGGAAAAATTCAACATTTCGGATTATAATAGCAAGCTGTGTGTAGAAAACTCCAAAAAGTTTTCTTTTGACAAGTTCGAAAAAGAATTTAAAAATTTCTTATCGGACAGAAAAATTATATGAAGGTAGTTATTTTTGCAGGCGGAGTAGGGACAAGGCTTTGGCCGTTGTCAAGAAAAAATACCCCCAAACAATTTGAAAAAATTGTAGGCGATAAGTCAATGCTTCAGATTGCCGTAGGTAAATTATTCCCCGAATTTAAATGGGAGGAAATATATATATCAACCGGAGAGCACTACAAAGAGTTAGTTTCCAGTCAATTACCCCAATTGCCAAAAGAAAACATAATAATTGAGCCGGAGATGAGAGATGTTGGCCCTGCTGTAGGCTTAATAACGTCTCTTTTTGTTAAGAAAAATCCGGATGAACCCATTGCGCTTCTTTGGGGAAGCGACCATCTGGTTAAAGAGGAGCAGTTATTTAGAAAAGTTTTAAGGGCAGCAGAAGAAATAGTTGTCAAAAACCCGGAGAAAATAGTCTTTATAGGTCAAAAACCAAGATTTCCCAGCCAAAATTTAGGCTATATAGAATTTGGTAAACAAATACAGGAAGTTGAGGGCGTGCCTGTTTTTAGTTTTACAGGATTTAAATACAGGCCCCATCTATCTTTAGCGGAGAAGTTTTTAAAAGACGGCCATCATGCCTGGAATTTGGGATATTTTGTAATAACTCCGAGGTTTTTATGGAAACTCTTTGAACAATTTTCCCCGGAACTATTTGAAAAATTAAAGAAAATTAGTGACGCCTACAATACGGCAGATTACGAAAAAGTATTACGGGAAGTTTACCCTACAATAGAAAAAATTTCATTTGACAACGCAATTTTGGAAAAACTTGACCCTAAAGACGCAAATGTTTTATCTGTTGATATAGGATGGAGTGATATCGGAGCATGGGAGGCATTAAAAGAAGCTTTAAGCGAAAAAGCAGATGAAAACGTTACAAAAGGAAAGGTAATGCTTGAAGATTCAAGCGACACATTGGTTTTCAATTTTACCAATCAGCTAACAGTCGGAATTGATTTGGAAAAAATGCTTGTAATAAATACCGAAGACGTAGTTTTAGTCTGCCCCAAAGATTCTGTCCCCAAAATAAAAAAGCTCGTAGAAAGCCTGACAGGTACGGAAAACGAGCATTTAGCATAATATGCCTTACATAGAAATTAAAAAAAGCTTTTATTACGAATTTACAAAAAGGTTAATGGATATCGTTTCCGCTTTAATTCTTATTATTTTATTTTCTCCTGTAATTATAGCTGTTTCCCTGGCTATAAAATTAGATACAAAAGGTCCGGTACTGGCAGATACTCCCGAAAGAGTCGGAAAAGGCGGAAGGCCTTTTAAAATGTTTAAATTCAGAAGTATGGTAGAAAATGCGCATGAAATACTGCGGGAAAATCCAAAGTTTGCCAAGCTTTACGAAAGATATAAGAAAGGAAGCTACAAGCTTAAGGATGACCCAAGAATTACAAAAGTGGGGCATTTTATAAGAAAGCACTCTTTAGATGAAGTCCCTCAGCTGTTTAATATTTTAAAAGGGGAGATGAGCCTTGTGGGCCCCAGAGCTTATTATCCGGATGAGCTAAGGGAACAGCAGAAACAATATCCAAAAACAAAAGAATCGGTTAAAATTGTGCTTTCCGTAAGGCCGGGGCTTACAGGATACTGGCAGGTTTCGGGCAGAAGCGAAATAAATTTTGATAAAAGGATAGAAATGGATGCTCAATATGTAAGAAAAAGGTCGATTTTATACGATATTTGGATTATTTTGAAGACCCCGTGGGCAATGGTTTCCGGTAAGGGAGCCCTGTAAAATTTCTAATTAACTTAGTATTTTCTTAATTCATAAATCATAAATCTTGAGTCTTAATATGCTTGACAGATACTCCAATTTACAGGTATCATAAAAGATGATATGGAAGGTTTTGAGAAGATAAATTTAGACCAGCCTGTTAATTTAGCCAATGATACCGTTGCGCCTACAACTAACGCTATGTCTTCTCCGGCTCCCAGAAGAAAAATGAAATTCAGTTTTAGAAACCACAGAAAAATCGGAGTAGCGTTAGCGGTTGTTTTATTGCTATTGGTTTTGTCCGTTTTTACGGTTGTTTTACCGGCACAAAAAACCTATAAATCCGCACAAAAAACCTATGCCCAAGTCCAAATAACAATAGCCTCTATTAAAAAGCAGGATGTGGCTTCCGCCTCGACAAATTTAGACCAGACAAGGGCTGACTTAACGGAAACACAAAAGGACCTTAATTCAATGTCTTATTTACGTTTTGTGCCTATTGCTAACTGGTATTATTCCGATGCCACCCATTTAATGAATGCGGGGTTTCATGGTTTGGATGCGGCGGGAGTATTAATAGATTCAATTAAACCCTATGCCGATGTTTTAGGGCTTAAAGGGCAGGGTAGTTTTGTAGGCGGGACTGCTTCCCAAAGAATACAAACAGCAGTTAAGACAATGGGCAAAATAACTCCGAGGATTGATGATATTTCAAACGACCTTAACCAGGCAAGGGCGGAGATAGATATGGTTGATCCTAACCATTATCCCAACTTCGGCCCCGGGGCAAAAGTAAGGACAGATTTACAAAAGGTAAAAACACTGGCAGACCAGGGTACCACTTTTATAAGTGATGCAAAACCCCTTATTAAAATTCTTCCGGAGCTTTTGGGAGATCAGCAGGAGAAAAAGTACTTAGTTATTTTCCAAAATGATAAAGAGCTAAGGCCTACAGGCGGATTTATTACCGCTTATGCAATTTTCAGGCTTGACCAGGGAATAGTACACGTTGATACATCAAGTGATATATATACGCTGGATGATACAATTTCAAATAAACCTGTAGCTCCAAAACCCATACTTTTATATTTGCCCAATGTTCCCCAGTTTAATTTAAGAGACAGTAATTTATCCCCTGATTTTGTAAATTCTATGAATACGTTTATGGATATGTATAAAAAGGCACCCGGCCACACAACAGTTGACGGAGTGATTGCCGTTGATACTACGGCCCTTGTCGCGGCAATGAATATATTAGGTGATGTTGAGGCGGACGGTACAACATTTACAACAAAAAATGATCCCAGATGCGATTGTCCGCAGGTAATTTATGCGCTCGAATCGTACGCAGACCAGCCTGTTCAGGGAATAAGGACAAACAGAAAGGGAATTATAGGGGATTTAATGTACGCTATTATGAACAAAGCCTTTTCTTCCTCCCCTAAACTTTACTGGGGGCCGCTGTTTCAGACAATGCTAACCGAAACTTCCGAAAAACACATACTTTTTTATAGTTTTAATCAGGATGCCCAATCGGGACTTGAAGCTTTAAATGCTTCTGGAAGAATTCTTCCCTTTGACGGTGATTATCTGCATATAAATGAGGCAAACTTCGGAGGAGCAAAATCAAACCTGTTTGTTACCGAAGGAGTAACACAAAATTATTCGGTAGGAAGTGACGGAACTATTACAAAAACACTAACAATTAATTATAAAAATCCCTATCCTCCTTCCGATTGTAATCTTGAAAGAGGGAATCTGTGTTTAAATGCGGTTTTGAGGGATTGGATTAGGATTTATGTTCCAAAAGGAAGCCAATTGGGAACCAATCAGGGCTCTGAAGTAAAAATGACTTCGTACGATGATTTGGGAAAAACCGTTTTTGAAGGTTTTCTTACAGTAAGACCTAAAGGAGCAACAACATTTACCGTTAACTATACTCTTCCTTTTAAACTTGCGTCCAATTCTACTTTGCCTCTTCTTATACAAAAACAACCCGGGACAAACGCAAACGACTATATAATTCAGGTAAACGGAAAACAAACAGATGAATTCCCCCTATCAACAGATAAAACCCTAAAACTTAATCTCCGATAATATGAGGTCGATAAAAATAGAAGGAATAGTTATAAAACGAAGAAACTTCGGTGAAGCAGACAGACTCCTAACCGTATTTTCCAAAACTTTTGGGAAAATACAAATAAAAGCAGCGGGGGTTAGAAAAATCAACAGCAGAAGGTCGGGCCATATAGAACTTTTAAATTGCTGCAGTTTTACTTTATATAAAGGCAGAGGAATGTTTCTTCTCACGGAAGTGGAGAACACGGAAAATTTTTCCGGTATTAAAGAAGATCTAACAAAGGTCGGATTTGCTTACCATATATGCGAACTTATTGATGGTTTATGCGCAGAAGAACAGGAAAGCCCGGAGATTTTTTACCTTCTTAAAGAAACTCTAAGCCGTTTAGAGACTTCGGAAGATTTAGTATCGGTAATACACGAGTTTGAAATAGAACTTCTTGCTAAATTAGGGTTTTACAAAGCTACAATTAGGAAGGATTTTGATACGTCTGTCTTTATAGAACAAATTCTTGAAAGAAAATTAAAGAGTAAACGCCTTCTCCAACGTTTTACTTAGGTATATGTTTTTGCTATCATTACGTTATGAATGACAATCTTATGGATAAAATTGTATCCCTTTGTAAAAGAAGGGCCGCCTTTGGCGAGCCTCGCCCTTATATTATTTAACATGAATCAAGAAGACAATAAGTTAAGTTTAATGGAGAAGATTACGTCTTTATCCAAGAGGCGGGGTTTTATTTATCCGGGCAGCGAAATATACGGCGGACTAACAGGGACATGGGATTACGGGCCTTTGGGTGCACTTCTAAAAAGAAATATAAAAGAAGAATGGTGGAAATATACAGTACAGCTTAGAAGCGACGTTGTCGGGGTAGATGCGGCAATAAT
>JAKALN010000032.1 GCA_021824155.1 bacterium
GAACTTTATCCGGAGGATTTGATCCGGCTGCATTATGGCCTGCAAAAAGGTTTTTTGGAGCAGCAAGAAACTGCGAAGAAGGCGGAAGCCTTACTATTATAGGAACGGCTTTGGTTGATACAGGTTCAAGAATGGATGACTTAATTTATGAAGAATTTAAAGGTACCGGAAATATGGAGCTTCATTTGGACAGAAGGCTAGCCGATAAAAGAATTTTTCCAAGCATAGACATAGAACGCTCGGGTACAAGACAGGAGGAGCTTATTATAGATGAAGCGCTTCTTAAGAAAATTGTAACAATGAGAAGAATGCTTTACATGCTTGGAGAAGAAGAAAGAACGTCTCTTCTTATAGAAAAGCTTGCTAAAACTTCAACTAACGAAGAATTCCTAGATACCCTAGGCAAAGGATAAACCTTTATAAACTCTAATTCCGAAATCCTAAATCCTAGACAAATTATAATCTTCAAAATTCAAATGTTTTAAACTTTTAGAAATTATAATTTTGATATTGTTTAGAGTTTAGATATTAGTGTTTAGAATTTAGTAAGTTTAGCTTCAAAAAGTTGACAGGCAGGTCTTATTTTGGTAAAATTTTCCATTGTTACATGCACAAATTCCCTTTTTCTTTTGTTTCCTTTGGTAAATTCAGGGCCGATTTCACCGGTTTTTGGAAATTCTTCTATAGCTACTCAAAGAATAAAATAATCAGGCTTTCAATCTTTTTTGAAAAGAACAAGAATATTCTTGTAAAGTTTTTTATGATGAAAAGAGGCCGATACAGTCGGCCTTTTCTACATTTTGCAACAATCGGTGTTTTGGGAGTCGGGGTTATTTCAGCCCCATTTTTAGCCTCTACATACCCTGTTTTTTCCTCCAATAACTCTCTGGATACAAAAATAGCATCTTCATCGGAACAGTCAATAAATGTAGGGGATAATGTTTTCCAGACCGAAGTTTCTCAAAAGCCCAGGGACAAAACAATAACTTATACCGTGCAAAAAGGCGATACTGTTTCTACGATTGCCCAAAAATTCGGGATTTCCCAGGACACAATAAGGTGGGCAAATGATTTATCCGATGATACTTTAAATGTTGGCGATACCCTTAAGATACTTCCCGTTACGGGAATTTCGTATAAAGTGCAAAAAGGCGATACTGTTTATACTATTGCAAAGAAATTTGATACCGACCCGCAGAAAATTGTCGATTTTCCCTTTAATGACTTTGCAAACCCCGAAACGTTTTCTTTAGTAGAAGGACAAATGCTTATAGTTCCCGATGGTATTCAGCCGGCAGCACAGCCTTTTGTAAAACACGAAGTTTATATTGCACAAGGGCCAACTACCAGTTTTTCGGCCGGAGGATTCACGTGGCCGGTACACGGAATTGTTACTCAGTTTGCTTCCTGGTACCATATGGCTTTAGACATTGCCGCTCCGATAGGAACTCCAATTGTCGCAGCAAGGACCGGAAGGGTAGTTGAAGTAAATACGGGAAGCTGGGACTACGGTTATGGAAATGACGTAATAATAGACCACGGAGACGGAACGAAATCCCTTTACGCGCACATGTTAAACGTTAATGTAAGCGTGGGGCAAATAGTAACCGGCGGAAGCAGCGTTATCGGTTGGATAGGGGTAACGGGAAGAACAACCGGTCCTCACGTCCACTTTGAAATAAGGAAAAATAATACAACCGTAAACCCCCTTCCATACCTCCAATAAATTAGTATCTAGAATCTGGTATTTGGTATTTAGTATAATAAGTTCGCATTAGGGCCATTAGCACAGTGGCAATGCGCCGCATTCGCATTGCGGAAACGGGAGTTCGATTCTCCCATGGTCCACCACATTTAGTAATAAGGGCCGGTAGCGTAACAAGCGGACGAGAGAAACGAAGGAGCTCGCTTGCTTGACAAGGGCAACGCGCAATTATTGGGGTCCGTAATTTTGGGCCCATAGCTCAGTTGGTAGAGCGCTTCTATGGCATAGAAGAGGTCAGGGGTTCGAATCCCCTTGGGTCCACAAGATATACCCTTCTTATTATGTCAAAAAAATATCTTGAACTTAAATTTTTGCTCCCTCTTTTCTTAGTAATTCTTGCGGCTCTTGTTTATTGGTTTACAAAACCGCCTTCAATTCTTTGGGTAGATTCCGGAACCATGGTTGCCGCATCTTATACCTTAGGCATACCAAACCCTCCGGGCTTTCCTTTCTATATGCTTATCTCCCATCTTTTTGCAATTTTGCCTTTTTCAAATGTAATTACAAGGCTTGAGCTATTCACAATAGTTTTTTCTCTTATAGCTTTATATTTGATTTACAGGATTATTCTATTAATAATAGAGTCTGATTTCTTTTTCCATATAGCTTCAAAAACAAACCGGAACTTGAATTTTGTTAACCAGCCTTCAAAAAACCTTAAATATTTATCCGCCTTTTTTGGGGCAGTTTCCCTTGCTTTTTCTTACCAGTTTTGGTCTCAGTCCCAAAATACAGAGGCCTTTATTTTTACAGATTTTTTTCTTTCCCTTTTCCTTTATATGCTTCTTCTTATCCAAAGCAAAAAAGTTATATTTCAGATAAACCAAAAAATTAACTACTTCCAAAAGTATTTGTTCAAAGGTTTATTAGTTTTGGCCTTTCTTTACGGCCTTGCGGCAGGAACTAATCCGACTATAGCGGTTTTGGTACCCGGAGTACTTTTTGTAATGTATCTAAACAGGAGGCTTTTTAATCTTCAAAAAATTATAG